>JAJZFK010000475.1 GCA_021805405.1 bacterium | reverse complement strand
AAACTTATTACAGGATGGTTGAGTACCATAACAGAAACGTTCGTGGTCTCGACGTTTGCCACCGTAATGGTGCCAGCGCTTGTCATGCTTACGGGGAACAACGATGGCTGGGTTGTGGGTTTCACATCCTTTATCAGGCCCGCTTCAAGGGCAGTATCAACATCTACAAAAGTTATAGGGGAACCAGTATCCAGAATAAACCGGAACGGCCCCTTACCGTTTACTTTTGCGCTCAACGCGATGTGGCCACTCTGCAAAACGTTCAAAGGGACGGTAGACCCGGCTGATGCTGGTGGTGCAACTTGTCCCGCTGCATTGACGGTGCAGCCAAGTGACAATCCTAGCAGCACGATGGGCAATAGTATGTGGCAGCGCAATTAAAAGCCTCCCGCATCTGGCACTACCGTAAACTTTCGACGCGTGCTCCCGCGTAGCACCACCAATACTACACCCTTGGTGGAGTCTGCGAGGTTTAGGGCCGAAGCAGCCTGGATAGCGTTGGTAACATCGATGGGTGACCGGCCAGGATACCACACCCTTATGACCTGGTCGCCAGCCCTAATTCCAGCATTCCAAGCCGGTGCACCTGTGACCACGGTTGCGACGGCTGCAGGATGAGCGCCTACCTCAAACTGTATGCCGAAGAACGGTCTGCGGTTGGTTGCTACGTTTTGAGCAGGCGAGATGAGGGAGCCTGCCATCTTAGCAAGGTCTTGCATCTGCTTTTGAGATTTGTCGGCTCCGCTCTGAATAGCGCTGCGTTCAGACGTAGGTAGACTGTCCAGAGTTTGAATGTGCGGCTGCCAACCAGTAGGAGTAAACACCAGGTGTGAGCGAGATAGGTCAATGTGCAGCCTGAACTGAGCCAGCAGTGTGAAACCAATCACCCCGTCGAGATGTTCACCAGTTATGTTAATGTTGTTCATGCCCTGAAGCTGTGCAAGCTCCTGAACTGCACCGGTTATATTCTGCATCCGCAATCCGCCCTCCATGTGGAACGACCGCAATGTAACGTGGGAGGTTTTACCAACGGTAACCCCGCTTCGTTTGGCAGCCGCCGGAGAGAGAAACACCGTGGGCGCACCGGTATCGAGGATGAACAGAAAGGGACCGTGTCCGTTGACGCGTGCGCGAAGCAGAATGTGGTCGATGGGGCTCAACTCGTAGGGAATGCGGTAACTCCGCTGCTTGCTTACAATCTGCGGGCTGGCAATCGCTGGCACCGAAGGACTCGGCGCTTCATTAACCGCGAGCGCAGGGATGCACCACAACCCTGAAACCAGGGCAGCAGCGATAGCCCATTTCAATGATTTTGACAAAGAGTTACTAATCCTCCAGGCCGGCGGTAGTACGCATTGCTGTAAAGCGTTGCCATGCCCATAGCCAATCTTCCGAGCGCGATCCTGGCTCGTATTCTTCAATTTCGAAGGAATTTCGAATAATCTCTCGCCCTTCCTCCAGCGATCCAATCCTGCCGCGTGCAATAGCCTGAAGTACAATATTACCCGCTGCAGTTGCCTCTACGGGCCCAGCAACAACTCTACGCAACGTGGCATCCGCAGTTAGCTGGCAAAGCAGCCGGTTCTGCGTACCGCCGCCAACGATATGAAGTACGTTTAGCGAGGCACCGTGGAAGCTTTCCAGCCTGTCCATGGTCCACCGGTATTTGAGAGCAAGGCTTTCCAGACAGCATCTCACGAATTCGCCAGGTGTAGAAGGCGGCGTCTGCCTGGTTTGTACGCAGAACGCAGTGATAGCGTCAGTCATATCTGCAGGCGAGAGGAATACTGTTGCGTCTGGGTCTATAACGGGCCCGAACGGCGTACTCTGTTCTGCCAATGCCGTAAGTTGTGCGTAGCTGTAATCGCTTCCTCGGCGCGCAAAGGAGCGCCTGCACTCCTGGACCAGCCACAATCCCATAATATTTTTTAGTACCCGAATGGTTCCGCACACGCCGCCTTCGTTGGTGAAATTCGCCTTTGCCATCGCCTTGGTTAGAATGGGCACTTTCGACTCGATACCCATCAGCGACCATGTTCCACAGCTCAAGTAGGCCCAGTTTTGTCCCACGGCCGGAACAGCAGCCACAGCCGAAGCGGTGTCGTGCTCACCAACTGTTAGTACCGGTACCGCACGGCAGCCGGTTTCCATCTGAATGTCGTTGCCAACATGCCCAACAAAGTTGCCTGGAGTTACAATTTCACCAAGCATCTCGGTAGGAATTTCCAGCTCGTCCAGCAGATCCATGGCCCATGACCTGGTGATTGGATTAAGCATCTGGCTTGTGCTGGCGATGGTGTATTCCGACGAGGCTACACCCGTGAACCAGTACTTCAGCAGATCTGGCATGAATAGAAGTTTGCGGGCAATTGCGAGCGTAGGCGAATTCTGCTGTTTCAGCGCGAGCAGTTGATACAGGGAATTTATCTGTAGGATCTGGATTCCGGTTGCGGCAAACAGTCTTTCCCTTCCAACCAGCTCTACAGCACGCTCCACCATGCCATCGTTGCCGTGATCGCGGTAGTGGCGCGGGTTTGCCAGTAGCCGTCCGCTGGCATCCAGAAGGCCAAAATCCACTCCCCATGTGTCGATGCCAATGCCGTCAATGTCGTCACCATGGGATGCGGACGCCATGGCCAATCCGCGCTTGCAGTCGTCAAAAAGCCGCAGGGCATCCCAGTACATAGTACCCAGTACTGTGCTGCTGCCGGTGGGGAATCTATGCATATCTTCCAGGGAGAGTTTGCCGCCATCAAACCTTCCCAACACTGCTCTACCGCTCTCCGCTCCAAGGTCCAGCGCGAGGTATTTAAGTTGCTTCATGATGGATACTCCGAAGATTGGTGAGCAGCGCAGGGTACATGTCGTCAATTTCGGGCTGCCTCTAGTGGTTAGATTCGACCTCCAACGGTAGAAATCCTGCACGGCTGTTACCGGTAATATGCGCAAGTGGAGTTCTACTGCAGGGTCTTAACACGCAGTTAACAGTGACCGTGGTACTATGACTTTCAATAGTGGAATCTTCATTATTCAGGTAGTCGTGCGCATTAAAGGAGCAGGCAATGAGCGATTCAAAGCGGAGTTTGAGGGGATGGTGGCTGTTGCCGCTCCTCGGTTTGGCCGCAGCGGGGGGATGGTTTCGGGTGCAGACATCGGCAGCCTATGCCGACCGCGCCGAGGTGCCGGTGAACGAGGTTGTGGGACACCAGCTTGATGGCAGTTATCTGGTGCCAACCGGGCAGGTCCTCCGCCCGATAGGTAAGCAGCTCGCCTTCGACGGGCGACCGGTGGACATGTCTCTGTCGCCCGATGGCAAGACAC
>JAJZFK010000403.1 GCA_021805405.1 bacterium | reverse complement strand
CCATTGTTGCGGGCAAGAAAGGACTCAGCGTCCCTTCGTTGGGTGCGCGGTAGATCGCGTATCATATGCGAGATTGTGACGATTTTGTATCCTCGTTTTTGCAAGCCCTCAATAATTGCCGGTAGCGCCGCAGCGGTGTCAGGATAGTCGTGCAAGAGAATAATTGACCCATTCTCTACACGGTCAAGCGTTCTATCTACAACAAACGCAGTGGTAATGCCCGGTGCGTAGTCTCGCGATGCATCGGTATAGCTTACCGTGATGTACCCGTGATTCATGAGCGATTTCAGCACTCTATCATTGTATTCCATGCCGGGCGGACGAAACAGGTCCATATGCTGGCCGGTAATGCGACAGAACGTTACATCAGCATCATTGATCTCGTGATGGCGCTCAAGCGGCGTCAGTTTTGGCAGGCGCAAATGTGTGCTAGAATGGTCACCAATCTCGTTGCCGTCTGCCAGAGTCAACGTTACAAGATCGGGAGAAGCCGCCATGTTTTCCCCCACATCGAAAAAGGTACCGTGCACGTGAAAGCGTTGAAGGGTTGCCAATATAGAGGGAAGGCTCTCGCGGTGCGGCCCATCATCAAACGTCAACGAAACCTCATGCAGAGCCCTATTACCGTGAAGTAGCAGCGCCTGTGATGGTATGTAAAGGTCCTCACCGCGATATCTACGGTACCAGTAGACTGGGTCAAAGGTCTGCCCCCAGCCTATTGTGCGGTGGTTGTTATACCACACGGCCCAAGATCCAAGTAAAACAAGCAGTACTAGACAGGTCACGCGCCCGCGATTGGTTGACAGTAGTTTACGCAGGAGCGAACGCTTACCGTTTTCTGCCGAAAAATCAGGCTGCCGCATATATTCAATTATCCCTCGTTAAGCCACAAACAGGAGGTCACTCCTCGCGGGTAGTATCGACTAGCCATGGCTACTCCAGCAACCATCTGGTCACTCCATGCCCAATAGCCATTCGCCTCATCCTGGAGCCACTGCACATGTGCGCCGTCGGCACTTTTCGTCACTTCATCTCCATTTACATTGAGCACTTTACGCGCTACGTGCTGGCAAAGGTAGATCTTGCTAAGCCACGAGTTTTTCGCTGTAGATGACAATTTCCATCCACCGTCGTCAAACAGGCATACACCAGGTATCAGAACCGCACGCAAATGTTTACGCAGCACTTCGGCCAACTGAGCGAATTCCCCTTCCGTACCTAGTATGCCGCTACACCCGGTATGAAGAGGGAAAATAAGTCCTTCAATTGCCGGTATGATACGTGAGGGATGGTTTCCCTCTAGCAGCGCTGGCAGTTGACCATCATCTCGTGCTGCAGCTATTATGGTTGCGGCACACAGCTTAGCTTGTCGATGTGCCACGGCTGCGACCTCTCCTAAACCATACTTATGCAGTATATGGTGTAAGGCCACATACGCCGCCCAGCATTTAACCGCCAGGTAGGTATTTGAGCGTGCCTGGCCCAGCGACTCGTCCAGGCTATCATAGGTGGTAATCTCAGCCCCGCCAGATGTCCGCGTACTCTCCAATGACATTACGCCATTGCGAGCTTCTGCCCTGTAATCATCGCGGTTCACCATACTCTTCAGACATTCCTGAAGCACTCCCAGGTGACGGTCACACCAGTTGGTATCCCCAGTACCTTCCACGTACACGGTAGCGCACAATACCCAGTTTACCAATTGCTCATGGGTCATGTGGGAAAAACATCCACGTAGCCCAAACTTTTCATAGCTTGAATAGCCTGGCCGCGAAAATACGTTCCCAATTCCCATATCGTGCGTGAAGCTCATACCACCAGGGTGATGCGCATCAGACCCCGGTTCGGTAACGTCATCCTCGTAGGAATATCGTTCTACAAACTGGTCCAGTACATTCCTTACGGTCCAGGGGTTCAACATCATCTCGAAGAAGAGTTGATCCACCGTGAGGTCGAAGGTATTCATCATACGATATTCACCCTCGTTAACCACCCACAATGGATCACCGTCCGAATCAAGTAGCTGCGTACTGCCATAGTATGACCTAACGGAGTGAGCAAGCATCCAGCGCTGATCCTGCGACAGGTGAGCTGGAGCAAACCGCATATCGGAACCTGCAGCCATAACTCTTAGTTGCTCAAAGTGGTCAAGAGCATACGAGGCAACCTCTTCAATGTCCTGAAAATACCGTGTGTAGAGGTACGATGTCGCTAAGCCAGCAGTTACACAACCGCCTCTATAGAAACAAACAGCGAAGCGAAACTTTGAAATCTGGCCAGGTGCTGCAATGGCAGTTAGAAGACCAGTGGAACCTAGCCCGAACTTACAGTTGTCAGGGTTATCTATTGCGAGTATGTCGTCTACGGAAAAACCCAGTGCACTCCCCACATCATTCGATTGCGCAACTATGGCAGTCTGCGTACCTTGGCCCACGCCAGCATATCCTGGCATTGTATCATCCAGTCGCCGCATGGCTGAATACGGATCCGCTCCTACGTATCCAAATATTGCCTTTCGCGCATCCGAGTTAATTCGGTTATCTACCTCCACCTCCACAAGAATCGCGGGTAGTACTGCGAGTTTAATGGCCCCTACTACAGAAATAGATGGATCGGGAAGGGGCGTAACGGGCGAGATAATGCGAACGACAAGATCACCAGCGCGCCATTCATCCGTACACGCCAATAATTCTCTGGATATTTCGCTGTCGTGAAACGCTCGCAATTTGGGCGTCGCTACAGTAGTTCGTGCCTCCTTTATGCCTTCATCCGCAACCTGCTCGACCTGAAAACGAGCGGCTGGATCATCCTGGCCAGCCCCCGCATAAAACGGCAGCATGTCAATAAACTCGCCGTCCACACTTTGCAAGCCAATGTATACATTGTGATTAGCCGGCTGCGGTAGTTCGATTCCTAAACCACCCCGTGCGCCTTTTGCGCCTAGTGTAAAGCTTGCAAATGCGCCAATAGGTGAATGATGTGCGTTGTAAAAGATAGAGGATTTGGGTGCCAACGGTCGCTCCTGAGGCTTCAAGTTCCCACCAAAACATTCAACTCGATCGACAATAGAATACCCGTGATGTTGAATAACACGCGCAAATTGCGTACTGTCGAGCAATGAAGCATCGCATATAATATGCCCACACCGGGCTGTTACGTAAATAAGCGACGTAAACATGGTAGTTTCGTTAGCAGCACCCGCACATGGTGCATGATTAGATCTACCACTAGGCTAGTTGCTTGATACTTTACAACGTGAGCATATTACCCATTGCATACCCATTGTGAGTCGCTATTATGGATGCGTAAGGATCCAGCGTACCCATTA
>JAJZFK010000298.1 GCA_021805405.1 bacterium | reverse complement strand
CGGCCCATGCGGTTGTAAACGGTATTACTGAGAGCCAAAAAAGGAGGTTCATATTCGCCCAAAGAATGTTACCGTTTACTGTCTTCACGGTAAAGAGCATGTGGTGGTGATTGTTCCAGTAGATGGCTACGTAAACAAAACTCAACATGTAACTTAAAAAGGTTGGTGCGACTGTGGACAGTGCATGCAGGTCATCACCATGCGGCACCTTTAGCTCAAGTACCATGATTGTTATAAGGATGGCGATTACGCCATCGCTAAATGCTGCCAACCGGTCTTTCTCCAATGATTCCCCCCGTTTTTACAAGTATAATACCGGCAAAACTGCAGGGCTATGGTGACACCCAACTGCACTAACGATTATCGTTGCGCACTTTGGGGGCGCCTTGCTCTTTACGATTATGGAGAGGGACTACGTTAAAACCCATAATGCGGCAGTATGTGCAACCGACCTAAGGAGGTAACTCATGGCAAGTGTACCCACTCATATCGGTAACTATCCCGAAGAGGCACCGACAAACATTTTAGAAGATGGTTACGAACTCTGGCTGAGGTACCGCGCGTTAGAACCTGGCTACCGTGCAACCTGCAGTAGTCTCCTCCGGTTGGTGGTGTTGCCTGGTGGCAATGAATCGCCAACACTGGCAGCTGTTCGAGATGAACTTATGAGGGGACTTGGTGGAATGGTTGGTGGGGCCCCTGAGGTGGTTCACACAATAACCGGGGAAGGTGTATTGTGCGTGGGAACACCGGCTACCTTGCCGCTGGTTGCGTCACTAGGCTTACGGCTAGATTGCCTCGGTAATGAAGGCTATGTCATCCGACGGGTGGAAGTCAACGGGTTCATCGCAACGGTGATTGCATCCAATGACGAAATCGGGCTGCTTTACGGTGCATTTGGTCTTTTGAGGGCGCTGCAAACGGGGGAGTTTAATGTAGCTTTTAGCCTGGAGAGTGTGCCGAAAATAACACACCGTTTACTAAACCACTGGGACAATCTTGATGGATGGGTGGAACGCGGTTACGCTGGTAGGTCGATTTTTAACTGGTGGGAACTTCCGGAATATGTAGATCCGCGGCTAACTGACTATGCACGTGCAAATGCTTCAGTTGGTATCAATGGCGTCGTTCTTAATAATGTTAACGCAAGCTCTGACTCTCTTACGGTTCCGTTCCTGGAAAAAACCGCGGCTTTGGCTAATCAGTTTCGGCCCTACGGTTTGCGAGTGTACCTATCGGCAAAGTTTAGCGCGCCAATGGAAATCGGCGGATTGACTACGGCCGATCCGTGTGCTGATGAAGTTAAAGCGTGGTGGAACCAGATGGCAGTGCGCATTTATTCCCGTATTCCCGATTTTGGTGGGTTCCTCGTCAAGGCAAACTCGGAAGGGCAGCCAGGGCCGCAGGATTACAATCGAACACATGCGGATGGTGCCAACATGCTAGCCGATGCAATTGCGCCATGGGGCGGTGTTGTAATATGGCGGGCATTTGTGTATTCCGACCACGTTCCGCACGATCGGGTTACCCAAGCCTATACGGAAATGGCGCCTCTTGATGGCAGGTTCCATAACAATGTTATCCTCCAGGTGAAAAACGGGCCACTCGATTTTCAGCCGCGAGAGCCCATAAACCCGCTTTTTGGCGCGATGCCTCATACCAATATTGGAGTCGAATTTCAGATTACAAAAGAATACCTTGGCTTTCAAACTCACCTGGTTTATCTGGGAAGCTTGTGGCAGGAGGTGTTGACTACAGATACTGGGGCGCGCGGTCATGGCAGCACCGTCGCTCGAGTGGTCGATGGTTCTCTATTTGGTACACCGCTCAGCATGGTAGCTGGTGTTGCCAATGTGGGATCGGCACGAAACTGGTGTGGCTCTACGTTTGACCAGGCGAACTGGTTCGCCTTTGGGCGTCTTGCGTGGAATCCTGATCACGACGCTGGCGACATTGCCCGCGAATGGGTAATGCTGACGCTGACGACCGCGAATGATGCTGTAGATATCATTACCGGTATCATGTTGAGGTCACACGAAACAGCTGTTGACTACATGGTGCCATTGGGTTTGACGCATCAGATGGGTACCGGGCACCACTATGGGCCCGGCCCGTGGATAAATGATGCCGGGCGAGCTGACTGGAATCCTACCTATTACAGTTGTGCAGACCGAACGGGCATAGGGTTCGATAGAACCTGCGCCGGTAGTGGTGCTGCGATGCAATACTCTCACGAGTTGGCGCAGCGTTATTCCAAGGTTCATGAAGTACCTAGCAACCTGCTGCTCTGGTTCCATCATCTTCCGTGGGGTTTCATTATGCCCTCTGGCAGAACGCTTTGGGAGGAACTTGTTGAGCATTACACCTACGGAGTGGCTAGTGTAGAAACCATGCGTCTGGAATGGGCCACCCTTCGCGACGAGGTTGATCCTGCACGGTTTTATCAGGTCTCTGCGTACCTTGAGATACAGCTAAAGGACTCGCAACTGTGGCGAGATTCATGCATAACCTATTTTCAAAAGTTGAACGGAATGGCATTGCCTCAGGGAGTTACTCCACCGTCACACTCGCTTAAGTATTACAAGAGCCTCGCGTTCAGGCATGCACCTGGCAATCCAGGCTAACTTTAGAAGGTACTGAACTTCGCGAAAGTGAGTCTGAGTCTTAACACCTTTCAAGCCACAAGAGGTACAGTGCTGAACGTCTGGCATTCGCTGCTGCAATCTGCGATAGTTGTTGAGCAGGTTTTCTATTGACTCTGAGGTTAAGACTGAGTATTGACCTATAGCACCAAATTTGCGGAACTATTGTAGTTTCACGGTTTGTCATTGGTTGGCCGCTATGTGTGCCGATAATCCGATCTACGCCGCCCGGAGGCCGTTTGGGTCATCACCGCACGAGATGCGGCAGGTATACGAAGGTAGCAAACTGCCATCGTTAGATAGTCGTGGTTAGCGTCGAAACTGGTGTCCTCTCGAAATTGAGAAGCAATAAGTTCCAGACCAATCGACAGTCCGTAAGTGCCAAAGCCAGTCGTCGGCGATATTGAGGTCTAGTCAGCACGGCTGCCAGACAGGACAGCACCACCCTAGGGCGTGACATTGACCACAATTGGTCGACCAAAACAAGCGCTTCGGCAACCAGTGTACGCGTAAGAAGTACGTCAACGACCTGCCAAATGCCGTTCAACTGTTTTCCGGCACTGGTCATAATCTGGTCCGCCCTCAGCCACCTGCCTTGCACTATGTTAAGGTACCGGGCGCGCACGTACTGCACAGCCGCGCTGTCGCGGTAGTAGCCGTACTCACCTGCGTACCGGTAGGCGTTGGCGTCT
>JAJZFK010000295.1 GCA_021805405.1 bacterium | reverse complement strand
AAACAGCCTGCTGCTCACCGAAGGTGCTCTTACCGACGCAACCGCGGCATCGGTAGCAGTTGCCAACGTTACATCGGGTAGCCTGCAGTTCCAGGTAGGTGCAAACGCCGGTCAAACGGTGAGCGCGAGCCTGGGCAACATTAGAACCTCGCAGTTGGGTACTACCGCTGTAGCAGGGCTCAATCTGTCTAACATTGATGTTACAACCGCTTCTGGCGCGAGTAACGCCATCCTTGTTACAGACAACGCCATTCAGCAGGTTTCCCAGCTTCGTGCAGGTCTTGGTGCGTTTGAGGCAGAAACCCTCAACCCAACCATCCAGTACCTGGGTATTGGTGCAGAAAACCTGTCCGCATCGCAGAGCCAGATCGCAGACACCAACGTGGCAGCGACTGTTGTAGACCTCACCAAGTCGCAGATCATAGAGCAGGCAGCTACCTCCGTGCTCGCACAGGCGAATGCAGAGCCGCAGAATGTACTAAAACTCATCCCGTAACGTTCGCTACAAATCGAATCCTACGGCAGTAAGGCGGCGCGGGGCTCACCAGAGCCCTGCGCCGCCCTCATTTCAATGTCCGGGCGCACGTCGCAAGCCTATCACTCATTAAGGTACAATAAGGGATATTATAAGCCTGAACACGCGGAATTGACGGTTTAAAATCGACGACTTTAGGCACTCATGACTGAACCAACTTCAAACATATTCGACGATATAATGCACCGCGGTATGCAGCGCGCCCGGGCCTACCAGTGGTCCGCAGCAGTTGAGGCGTATCGTCGCGCTGTAGCGTTGGATCCCGAGTCTACCGAAGCGCGCTTCCGACTGGGCTGGGCACTGTGGAACCAGGCGGACAGCGAACGCCCTACACTAACCGATCTCGCGGTGGTTTATGGAGCGCAGATGCTTGGGCTAGACCAGACAGTGCGGGACGGGAGGCGCCGGTTACAGGGCAACAGGCTACTCCTTAAAGATGCTGTTTTCTACCTGAACTCTGTAATCGACCGTGAGCCTAAAAGCGCACGAGCCTATTTCTATCTCTCCAAAACATTGCAGGCGCTAGATATGCGCACCGAAGCTGAGGAGGCGGCGAGAACGGCGGCCAAGCTGGATCCTGAAAACGAAGTATACAACTCCATGGTCAAAACCATCGATCATGGGTCGCTTTCCATCCCTGCTGTTGAACACAGTGCCAACGCCCCGCAAACCTGGGACGACCTAGTGCTCAATCCCCGCACTAAACGGGAGCTCCGCCAGATGCAGCTCATGCTGGAGAAGCCGGACTTAGCAGGTGACCTGGGAGTACAACCACCCACCGGAATATTGCTAAAGGGTCCACCAGGTACAGGCAAAACCACGATCGCTCGAATTCTTGCACATCAGGCAAAATGCAGTTTTTTTGCGATAACCCCAGCAGATATTCAGCAGATGTATGTGGGTGAGAGCGAAAAGAGGGTTAAGGAGCTGTTTGAACGGGCACGGGCAAATCCTCCTTCAATAATATTCATCGATGAAATCGATGCGCTACTTCCAATACGCCAAGGTGGAATTGCAATTCATTCTGATAAAGTCGTTAATCAATTCCTCCAGGAGATGGATGGCCTAACGCACAACTCCAGGGTATTTGTAGTTGGTGCAACAAACCGCCCAGACATGCTGGATCCGGCGGTACGTCGTGGAGGCCGCCTCTCACGGGAGGTGGAGATACCCCTGCCAGACGAGGATGCGAGGTTGCAATTGTTCGGCATATGCACGCGATCTGCAACGCTGGATGACGACGTTAACCTCGAAACGCTGGCGCGCCTTACCGAAGGCTACAGCGGAGCCGACATCAAGGCACTTGTGAATGAGGCAGGAATGCTCGCACTCATACGAATTGCCGACGTGCAGGAAGCATGTGCACGAAGCCTGCTGATGCAGGACTTTGAAGGCGCGCTTGAAAACCTTGGCTAAACCAGTCCACCGGACTTTTATTTAGGAGAGAATAGGATGTCGAAACTTATACTGTTGCGTCATGGCCAGTCGGCCTGGAATCTGGAAAACCGATTCACTGGCTGGATAGATATTGACCTAACCCCGCAAGGCATGACTGAAGCACGGGAGGCGGGCCAGAAAATCAAAGTAGCTAATATCCATATAGACGAGGCCTTTACCAGTGTACTGAAGCGAGCGATAGATACGCTCACCCTCTGCCTGCACTCGTGTGGGCAGGAAAATGTACCTGTAAGCTATGACCAGGCGCTAAATGAGCGGCATTATGGCGACCTGCAAGGCCTGAACAAGGATGAAACCGCCGAGAAATTTGGCGCCGACCAGGTGAAGATATGGCGGCGTAGTTACTCGGTAAGACCACCAGGCGGCGAAAGCCTGGAGGATACGGCAGCGCGCACCCTTCCCTACTTCAAACAGCACATAGTCCCCGCGCTTCAGGCTGGCAAAAATGTTATCGTTTCCGCACATGGTAATAGCCTGCGAGCGATTATCATGTACCTGGATCAGCTTACCGAAGCACAGGTGATTGAGCTTAATGTGCCTAACGGCATACCCATTGTCTATGACTTCGATTCAAAAGGAAACCCGCTGGCGAAATCGGAACTGTAGCGCCCCAATAGAGGTGTCTCATACATGTTTGCTCTCATTAACACGTGGGTTTGGCTTATTACCGCGCTGGTATGCGCTCTGGGCGTAGGCGCTGCATACTCATTTTGGCGACAGACGGCTTTGCGTAACTGGCGTCGCTTGGCAACAGAACTTTGCGGCGAGTGCAAACCACGAGATGCGTTCTCACCAGGCATGGTAGCCGGAACGCTAAATGGCAGGCCATACATACTGGAGACTGCAGTGAGCCACGAGGATGACGCACCCTACTTTCACACGCGGGGCGCCCTTCCTCTCCGTAACCGTGCAGCGTTTATTCTGGGTCTGCGTCGAAAAAGCCTGCTGGAAGAGGCACAGACCCGGCGCGAAGTCGCTGCGCATAATATAGGTGACCCGGAATTCTCGCGAAAGTTTATGTTGTCTTGCAACAATGCTGAACACCTGCAGAACGCGATTACCACCGACATTGCCAGAACGTTACAGAAGTATCACGACGTTGAGGTGTACATACGATTGCAGGAGATTGAATGGCGCCGTGCCGGAGAGATACGCAGCGTGAGAGTGATAAATGATCTTAACGATGTCATCTCCAGGCTGGCAGAGCACATCGATAACCTTCCAGCGTCTACACTAAGCCTCTCCGAGAAACTGGCCGATGAGGCGATGATCGAAAAAGGCGTCTAGCAGGGCAAATCTATTCAACTGCTATTCATGGGTTTAGAATTCCTGGTCCCAAAATTTCAGATTT
>JAJZFK010000171.1 GCA_021805405.1 bacterium | reverse complement strand
TCCAGTGACGCTTTTGGGCGCCCAAGGTGGGAAGTAACGCAGCCTAATAGAGTAGGGTTCATGTCGAGAACCGACTTGAGAATACGGTTACCCGCAATGGGATCGACCATGCCTGCGCGCGCAGAACGCACAACCGCAACATCGATACCCCGCTGCGTAAGCAGAGCGCAAAGATCGGGTGCGGAATGGAATTTGCCAGGAATAACACTGCCTTCAAGTACAACGTGGCTGTCGATAATTGGCATCTTCGGGTTCTCCTAAAAGCCCAGCAGTCGGGCAGCATTTCCGCCAAGTACGCGTTCCAGCGAGGCATCGGGAAGCCCAGAGTATTGAAGTGTCTGGAGGGTGCCCGCAACCGAGCGCAGGGGAGCACCACTGCCAAAAAGCAGTCGCTCGTCACCTACCATGCCTGCAAGGTAGCCGATACTGCCCGGTGCAAGAATGTGCGAGGTTTCAATCATCCAGCCGTTGTGGTGCCGAAGGACAGCAGCAGCCTCCGCAAGCAGGCCGGGCGTAACGTGAGCAAGAATGACAGCTCCCTTGTAGCTGCCCGCCACCTTTGCAAGCCTAGTCATCTGGCCAGGCGTCAGTATGTCTACCATAACAGGCAGCGGACGGGGGCTGCTGTTCAGAACGTCTAGCATGTCGGCAAATGGAGCGTAGTCGGCTGGCCAGTGCTGAAGATCTGGAAAGAAGCGCACGGCCTTAAATCCCGCTTCGCTCATTGCAAGCAGTGGTGACGGATCACCGAAATATGAATTGGGGCTGCACGTCGCTACAGGTACAAGCACTCCTTCATCTCCACACGTAACACGCGTTTGAGCGTTGCCAACACCCGCATCCATCAAAATACCGACTGTTGAGAGAGTGCACGCCCGGCTGATGGAGTGCTTCTCCATTAAAGTTTGAAGATCATCCAGTGTCAGATCTGCGTTGAGCGCAGGAAGTGACCCAAAAAGTGTGTTAATATCGATAATCTGGTGCATGGGTAGCTCCGCGATGTAAATAAGAAACCGATATCAAACTGCATCACAAACGGATTGCAAGCGTTGGAGGGTTATTTCGCGACCAAGCGCCCAAAGTGCCTCAAACAGGCCCGGCCCAACCGTTCTGCCTGTAACTGCTACGCGCGTGGGATGAATTACCCCGGCAAACTTAAGCTCCATATCGTCACCAATTTGACGAACGAGCGCTTCGAGATTCTCTGGAGTCCAGTCGGTGAGGTTGGTAAACTCTTCAATCTCTCGCTGCAGTAAAGGCTTGATATATTCTACCTTCAGCCACTTTGTAACTGCTTTTTCTTCGTAGCCAGCAGGAAAGTGTAACTCTTTAAAGAACGGTTCTGCCATAACGACAATTTCCGATAAGACCTTCATCCGCTCAATTTCAAGTGGAATGAATTTGCGGGCAAGTTCAATTTCGCTTTCAGAGGGTGGAGTACCAATCAAACCTGCCTTCTGTAGGTGCGGCATACAGAGACCGATGATTCTTCCCTGAGGGCTCTGTCGGATGTACATGCCGTTCATCCACTTGAGTTTTTCGTAATCGAAGATAGCGGGGTGCTCGGAAATACCCTCTAGCGAAAAACGCTCGATTAGCTCCGGCAGGCTGAAAAGCTCACGATTTTCATCACCAGCCGACCACCCCAGTAGAACAAGAAAATTAAGCAATGCCTCTGGCAGGTATCCCTGGTCTACAAATTCAGTGAATTGCGTAGAACCGTGGCGTTTACTTAGCTTTTTACGATCAGGCCCTAAAATGAGCGGGGGATGAACGAGCGCAGGTGGATCCCAACCAAAGGCATTGATTACCGCGACGAATTTAGCCGCGCTTGATAACCAGTCATCACCGCGAATGACATGAGTTACACCCATAAGGTGATCATCGACTGCACACGCCAGGAAGTAAGTTGGGAAGCCGTCTGTTTTAAGTAATACCTGGTCGTCCTGGGTACGATTCTCGTATACAATGTCGCCCTTTACGAGGTCGTGCACCACGGTTTGGCCGTCGAGCGGCATAGCGAGCCGCACTACAAACGTCGGCTCGCTACCAAGTTCAATCAAGCGCCTCTGCCGCATCTCTTCACGGCCGGCATCCGATCTGCAGCACCGGTCGTAGCCTGTGGGAACACCTTTTGCCTGCTGCTCCTGCCGCATGGCCTCAAGACGCTCTCGCGAGCAGTAACAGCGGTAAGCATGACCAGAGGCAATGAGCTTGTCGGCGTGATCCTGGTAAAGAGCCAGCCGTTCACTCTGAATGTAGGGGCCGGTGGATCCGCCCGATACCCACCACTCGTCCGGCAGTGTGCCGAGGTATCGCAGGCTCTCCTCAATGTCCCATATGCCCTCAGGCATATAGCGGCCAGGCGTTCGATCGGTATCTTCCAGTCGGGCAATAAACTGGCCACCCAATTTTTTAACGAGCAGCCAGTTATATATAGCGGTTCGCAGGTTTCCAACATGGGGGGAACCGGTGGGGCTTGGGGCATAGCGAACGCGGACCTGCATAAGATGAAATAGGGGAGGGGGAACAGCTTCTCCTCCCCATTCCTTTCTAGTTCTTGATGAGATACTTTCGTTTACTTCTATCGAGGCCCTGGCTTAGCTTCTTCGCATCGTACACCCAGGCACCACCTCGCTGATAGAAGCAGTGATAGCCCGAGAGTATGGACGCAGTGAGCCGCCGAGGTACACGCCGAACGATATTCACCTCGGTATGTAGCGTAAGGAACTCGATGCCCTTGCGGTAGTGCTCCATTATCTGGCGGACTAGCTCATAGGTTGGCAGCTGCTCATCCTCTGCACGCTGCTGAAGTTCCATCAGTTCGTTCATTCTGTTTCGGCTGAAGAATAGCGGCATTTCGCTCTCACCATTATAGTGAACGATATAGCGGCTCTCTGCGATGCGCTCCAGCGTGAACGTGGCTCCTGAGTCTATGGGAATAGTCTGGTACCAGTCATACAGGCCGTAAATTAACCTGGTCTCATTATTTACCCAAACGGAGACGGTTTGACCACCGGGCAGAAGGAAATCGACGTTGAGGACTTCCGGCTCTTGTGGGAAGAAACTGGTGGGGAAAAGGCACATCGGAAGTGTGCCGATCTGCTTATGGTGATATTTTATGACTGCACGTGCGGTAGAAGGAGGGTTCGTGTCATTTGCACCCACGGGCTCCTCATCCAGAACGTCCTGTGCCATCGGGTTTCGCACATCACGATCCAGTCCGCCGTCCAGACCCTCATCCTCCAGCACGATATCCACTTCATTGCCCTCAAGGTCGGTGAACGAATAGTCGGGAATGCTTAGAATTTCGGGGACAGAGTAGACGTATTCCGGTATTGCAGACTTCGCGATCAATCGGTAGGAACCCACCCAACTTACGTCATCCTGCTGTCGTAGTGCATTCAGTACGTTTAATATGTCCTCGTTGTAAGTGGGTGATGAAGAATTAATGTCGAGCTTTTTGTCAAGAAGCGAGACAACGTCAATCACGTCGTCCGCGTCCAGTACGTCTGCAGTAAGTTCCGCAATAAGGTTGTCGTCAACCTCAAGCGGCAGGGCAGCCAACTGGGAGTTAGCCTCCTCGTCATCGTCTACTTCCTGCGTTGCAACTTCGGTAAGCAGTTCAACAAGACGAAGCGCAGTCTCTGTACTCATCCACGCCCTGGTGGACAGTGTTATGGCCTTCGATGCGTGCAGTGCCTGGTAGAAGGCTCTTGCATTGAACGTTTCTCCCAGCCGGTGGAATGCAATGAACTGCAAAGCCATTGCGCTTATTGGGCGCTTGAGTTCCGTTAGGAATGCAGAAATGCTGTCGCTATCAAGACCAAGCTGAACCTGTTCCGCAAGTGCGAAGTGATCGTAGGTCTCTTCATCTCGCAGGAAGTTGTAAAACTGAACGTCAGCTTCATAATCCTTGCGAGCATATTCATGAGGATGATAACCCACCAGCTCTGTGCTCAGTAGCCACTCAACAGGGGCTAGAATTCCCGGCGCAGCGTAGAAAAGGGATGTGCCCGGGGTAGCCAGGCGCGGCAGGAGCTCCTCGTAATATTCAGCGGGGCGCTGGTAGACCGCAGCAAGCTCGATTGCCAGTTCCGCTGGCGTAGCCGGTCGTCCCAAAGCATTGAAGATCTCAAGCAGGTTGCTATTAAACGGCCGGTTCTTGTCTATGAAGCGCGACCAGAGTGTCCACCGTACGTCGCGGGCAGACGTGCGGCTGCCTGCTTGGCCAGACTCAATAGTGAAGCGGCGCTGATCTTTGACCAGAACGACACGGACAAGCTTGAGGTCGCTCGCAGCCTTAATGGCCGCGTTGATGCTCACTGCAGGGGCAGCATCCAAGTCCCCAAGTTCGGGTTTAAGCAGGTCGATTGATAGGCTGCGCGCTAGCTCCGATGCTCGCACGGAAACTGCTTGGTTTGCGTCCGCACTGGTCCTTAGTATGGCATTGCAGATAAGGTCACCGCCAAGAATCGCGGCGAGTTCCAGATCAGTTGCGGGAATGTAGGTGTTATTAATTGCGGCTGCTGCCACTTCTATTCTCCTTGCACGTCACGACGTAGTTGCGGGATTTAGTTTCATTGCGAGCCGCATATCTGCGGCGTTAACGGGAGTTGCGATGAGGTCGTAGGGTCTTGCTTCCGTAACCCGTACCTTTACAAACGAACCTGGACGAGCCATACATGTACGCACATAGACCTGACCATCAACTTCGGGAGCGTCACGAAAGGTTCTCGCTACCGCCATGGTGAAATCGCGAGGTGCGCGCCCCTCAACAAGGGCCTCTAGTTCCTCACCCACCCATGCCTGGTTCCGCTCTAACGATATACCCTGCTGAAGTTCCATCAGTCTGTTTCGGCGCATCGTCTGGGTAGCAGGATCCACCCGGTTTTCAAGGGTAGCGGAGGGAGTACCATCTTCGACAGAATAGGTGAATGCACCAACTCGGTCAAACCTGGCCTGCTTCACGAATGTTAGCAGGTTCTCAAACTCCCCTTCGGTCTCACCCGGAAACCCAACGATAAATGTTGTGCGAATGGATGCCTGCGGTGATGCAGCACGAAATTTGTCCACCAATGCCAGGTATGTTTCGGCGTTCATCGGCCTGCGCATCCTTCGAAGCACATCGCTATCTGCATGCTGCAGGGGCATGTCGATATAGGGAAGCACTTTCGGGGTGTTAGCCAACGCATCAATTATCTCATCGTTCACACGCGAAGGGTAACAGTAAAACAGACGTATCCACTGGATACCGTCCACCTTCGACAGCGATTTGAGAAGTTTGGCAAGGCGAAATTCCCCATATAGATCGTGCCCATATTGGGTAGAATCTTGCGCGATAAGGTTAAGTTCAAGAACACCCTGCTCCGCGAGCATCCGTGCTTCCGTAAGTATCATGTCTTCCGGTTTGCTAACGTGCTTGCCCCTGAAGGAAGGGATACTACAGAACGTGCAGGCGTGGTCGCAGCCCTCCGATATCTTGAGGTAGGCAGACCATGGAGTGCCTTTCCGTATCCTGGTAGGAACGTTCAGCCACTTATGGTGCGGCTTGGCCTCTGCTTCTACTACAGGAGGGCGATTAGCGAGCGCATCTAGAACAACACTGGAAATCTTGTGTGTGTTACCGGTGCCCAGGAAAGCATCAACCTCTGGCAGTTCTGCAACGAGGTCGTCACGGTATCGCTGTGGAAGACAACCTGTAACTATTACTTTATCGATTTCGCCAAGTCTTTTCCGTTCAATGGCAGCCTTTATGGTGTCAATGGACTCCTTGCGCGCTGATTCAATAAAACTACACGTGTTAATGATGACTACCTTTGTGCCGTGCGCAACAGTTGCTGGTGACGCTGTATGGTTGACGAGATAGCCTTCGTGGTCTAGAATACCCAGCATCTCTTCGCTGTCGACCTCATTCTTAGAGCATCCAAGACTGATGAGGCTAACCGATGCCGTTTCGATGGTCATGCGTCCAATGGTACCCATTCCTAAAAATAACACGAATTGCGATTAAGCTATTATACCCTAAATCGAAACGGCAGGACGGTGGACGAGACAACGTCTCCTGGCTGGTCATGAAACCAGCCGAGCATTTTATTGTAAGGTTGGTATTTTCACCCAGGATTGGTAACTAATGACGATATGCTCCTTGACAAACTGCCATGGGTATGTCAAAATAATTCCCGATGTGATCCCCGCTAGCTCAATGGCAGAGCGTTCGGCTGTTAACCGAAATGTTGGTGGTTCGAGTCCACCGCGGGGAGTATTTCCGCTCTCTACCTCGCGTTTGCTCTCCATCCGTAGGTGCCCGCTTAATCTGCTACCAAGTCTTACGAGCCACACAATAGGATGGTTAGGCGCGTGTAAGTAGATTGCTGGTTAGAACGATTATTTCTGGCACCGTACCAGCACGTGTCAAACAGTGGATAAACCATTGGAAACTTCCAAACCGGGCAGACTTCCCGCCTTTAGCCCGACCAGGCTAGGCACCTTCCTTGATTGTCGAACCAAATACAAATATATTTACGTTGATCGGATAGGCAGGTTTTATCAGAAACCGCACGCGTATTTTAGCTTCGGGTCAACTCTCCACCAGGTTTTACAGGCCTATCACGGGCCAGCAGGTACCCACACGCTTGAGTTTCTCTTCCACACCCTAAACAGCCGCTGGATTACGGCAGGGTACGAGTCTGCCGACGAGGAAACCGAATACCGTGAACTTGCCGCGTCTGTGCTGCGGCTCTATCACGAAAACACTATAAATCGCACGGATTTAGTAGAGACAGACGCAGTTGAGTGCAACCTTTCTTTAAATTTGGGCAAATTCAAGCTAACTGGACGGATTGATAGGATAGATCGCCACCCAGATGGAAGCATTGAGGTAGTAGACTATAAGAGCGGCCGTGATACTGTTACACCTGATGACGTGCTTAATAGTTTGGCTATGCGTTGCTACATGCTACTTGCGTCGCGCACTATGCTGGCAACAGGTGTCACCGGGACAATTGTTGCATTGCGTACTGGAACAAGCGCATCGGCATCGATGACACCTAGTCAACTTGAAGCCGCCGCGGACGAAATCTCCGCTCTCGGTAACGATATTTTGGAAACAGACATAACACTCGGTGAGCCTGTTCGTATACAGTTGTGTGAGAAATGTGAGTTTATTTTGCGGTGTGAAAGAGCATGGCGGTCTTCGTCCAAGTCGCGAGGGATCCCTGCGGAACCAGGAGAGAGATGACGAATGCGACTCAGTGAAAACAACGAAGCATCCAGGAAGGTTGTTACCGTTCCCGACCTACAGCATTATAAGCTCGAAGGCAGGCGAATTGTCATGATTACGGCCTACGACTTTTCTGCTGGATTGATTGGAGATCGAGCTGGCGTAGACGCTATCCTCGTGGGTGATTCGGTTGGTATGATGGCGCTCGGTTACAAAAACGTACTACCAGTAACGCTGGATGATATTATCCACCACACGTGCGCTGTAAGTGCAGGAGTAAAGAAAGCGCTGGTTGTTGCAGACCTGCCGTTTGGTAGTTATCAGGCGGGTGCCCAGGACGCGTTGCGCGCGGCAGTTCGGCTGCTAAAAGAGGGTGGCGCTCGTTCGGTTAAAATGGAGGGCGGTGAGAACATCGCTCCGTCCGTGGCGATGATAACGGCCAGCGGTGTGCCAGTCATGGGTCATCTTGGCCTCACCCCCCAGTCGGTTCATCAGTTTGGAGGGCACAAACTACAGGCGACCACAGACGCGGCAGTTGCAAGATTGATCAGCGATGCAAAGGCCCTGGAGCAGGCTGGGGCGTGGGGGGTTGTGCTAGAGATGATACCTGCGGCTGCTGCGCACGCGGTTACACAGGCGATAAATATTCCCACGGTAGGCATAGGTGCCGGGCCCTTCTGCGATGGGCAGGTACAGGTGTGGCACGATCTGCTTTCGCTACCTCCCGGCCGAAACTTTCACCACGTGAAGCAATTTGCCAATCTTGGTGAGATTGCCGTAGAAGCACTGAAATCATATGCCAATGAAGTTAGAGATGGTAAATTTCCAACAGAGGAACACAGCAACTAATCCATGAGAACATTTCAGCAGATCGGTCCCTTACGAACATATTTGCGCGGCATTAGGCATGAAGGAAAGTCTATAGGATTCGTGCCGACAATGGGTGCGCTGCACGCCGGGCACCTTTCGTTATTCAAGCGCGCCGCACAGGATTGCGACCTCGTTGTTGCGTCAATCTTCGTCAATCCCACTCAGTTTGGAGCTAATGAGGATTTTAACAAATATCCACGCCTGCTTCAGCAAGACCTGCAATTGGCATCTAATTCTGGAGTTGGTGCAGCTTTTACTCCGGCTGTTGAAGACATGTACGGCGAAGGGTTTCAGACGACAATTTTACCTGGAACGCTCGCAGTTGAACTTGAGGGTGCACATCGCCCGGGCCATTTCGCGGGGGTGTGTACTGTAGTTTCTAAACTCCTCAACATTGTTCAGCCAGATAGAGCCTTTTTCGGGCAAAAGGATTTTCAACAGGCCAGAGTAATTGAGCAGATGGTTCACGACCTCAACTTCTCTGCAGAAATTGTAGTTGCTCCAACAGTTCGCGCTGAGGACGGGCTCGCGCTCTCGTCCCGGAATGCATACCTGTCACCGGAAGAACGCGTCGCTGCGGCTGCAATTAGCGACGGCCTTAAGGCTGCACTGCAGGCATATAACGCTGGCGAGTGGAGATCCAGTGCTCTCACTGATATCGTGCTGAAACGTACCGAGGGTGAACAGCTTATTGCAATGGAATATTGCGTGGTAGCAAATAGTGCGACACTGCACGCCGTTGAAACTGTGGGAGATAGGCCATCGGTCATTCTGGTTGCTGCGGCTATTGGTGCCACGAGGCTTATCGATAACATACTGCTTCCTGCCGTTATCGCACAGTAAAAATAGGGCATCATAGGCAGCTATACGGCATCGTGAAGAGGTTACTCCTTTTTGCGATGCCGTGTTGACTCAGAAATCTGTAAGAAGATGTTGACAAGTTTCGTGGATTGTCTTATAATGGTTGCGTAAGCGTTTACGCACCAGGTGAATACCATGGCTAACATGAACATTAAAGACTTCGCAGAATCGCTGGGCATATCAACTGCTACCGTGTCACGAGCCATTCACGGATCGGGACGGGTAAGTGCCGCGACCCGCGAACGGGTACTTAAGAGCATGGACGAGCTCGGCTTTACGCCGAACCTGCACGCCCAGCAACTTGTGCGCGGCCGATCTGGAATGGTGGGCCTGGCCTTTCCAGAGCAGGGTAAGGTTCTGGCAGATCTCTTCTTTGCTGCTCTAGCGCATGCGATGCAGCAGGAACTTCAGGACAACAATCTGGGCCTGATGTTGAATCTAATGGAGCGGGAGGAGTCGCAGGAAAACCTGCTGAAACAGTGGGCTTGCTCACAGGCAGTCGATGCGTTGGTTCTGGTGACCGGGACACCAAGCGCGTCTCTTTTAGCCCGCCTTCCCCAGGTTCCTACCGTTGTCATAGGCCATGCTGCGTGTCACCAGTTTCCCCACGTTGCTTGCGTTGTGCTAGACCTGGAACAGGGAATACGCAGTGTTGCTAGGCTGTTTGTGGAGCATGGGCATTCATCAATTGGTTACATAGGTAACACCGATGATTCAGCGCTCGCTGTATTCCGGACTTCACTTGCCGACGCTGGCATCACACTGAAGGCTTGCAATGTGGCAGCATCTGGATCTCACCCGTCGGAGGGTTCAATGGCCGCAATGAGGCTGCTGCAACAGGCAAATCGACCCACCGCCATATTCGCTCGCACGGATATGATTGCGATGGGCATTTTTCATGCTGCTTCTGCGCTAAACCTGGCTATTCCGGGTGACCTCTCTGTTGCAGGTCACGACGACATCGACCTGGCCTCATGGACTGCACCGCCGCTATCCACCGTGCAGATTAACTATAAAAGCATTGCATCACATACGGTTGCGCTTATCAAGCGCCTGCTTTCGGATCATCATCAACTCGAACCTGTTCACATATCCACGTCTCTCGTTGTGAGGGAGACAATTGGCAGCAGTTCAACTGCCGCATAGGCGGCCTTTTATTGGAGGATCCCAGTATGCATCAGCTAAACGGCAAGGCGAAAGCATTTACGCTCATTGAACTTCTGGTTGTCATTGCGATTATTGCCATACTAGCGGCAATTTTGTTTCCTGTATTTGCGCAGGCGCGTGAAAAGGCACGCGAAACAGTGTGTATCTCCAATCTCCGGCAGATTGGGCTGGCAGCTCATATGTACACGCAGGATTACGACGAGGACTATCCGCTGGTAAACATTAGCTATTGGGCTTTGCAGCCCAGCCTATTATCCAGCTTGGATCCGTACATCAAAAACCATCAGATTTGGTCATGCCCAGATTACTCCGCCCGGTTTCAAAATGGCCTTACTGCGGACCAGGCGTGGAAAACAGGGCAGCCAGGTTACTACCTTTGGATGTTTAAGAACTGGAACCTAACAAATATAAACTGGGGAACCAGTAATAACTGGATTTTGCCACCTCTTAGCGAAACGGATGATACCACGCAATATACGCAATGGGGGTTCAGCAATGCGCCGCAGGACAAATCGATTCTCTTGACGGATATATTTGTGGATTCGGGTGATTTCTCGTGCACTGTACCCGGGCCATCACATATTTCTCAGGAGCATGCAGAGGCTGGCATGCAGCCACTTGGTACCGCGCCGCTAGGTACCTCTGCCCTGTTTATGGACGGCCATACTAAATTGATAAAGCCCTACACCTACGTTACAAATCCATGCGGCTAGTAGTGGCCAAAGCGCTGCAGGTGCGCTGTGCACTGCGTTGGAAGGGTAGAGTTTAGCCCTTGGTAGGAAATTTGCATACGAACTAGAAAAGCGTCGTTCACCTCATACTGATGGTGAGCGACGCCTTACCTGTACGCCGTCGGAGGGAATCGAACCCCCGACGCCCTCCTTAGGACGGAGGCGCTCTATCCACTGAGCTACGACGGCATTAGAACACTGGACGGTTGGAAAACGCATAACTGAACATATTTATTATGGTGGTGGTTAGCGTGAAGGTTGAGCGGCAAATTAGGTACCGCTGCAGCAATACAATGCGCCCGAAGAGACTTGAACTCCCGGCCTACAGGTCCGCAACCTGTCGCTCTATCCACTGAGCTACGGGCGCCTAACGGCAGAATTAACCGCCGTTCACAATCAGGTATTATACGGGTAGCGGGTTATAAAAGTCAAGGGAAAGATGTATACACCATGCACAGAATTTGCCCTGTTCTATTGATCATGCTCTGCCTGCTGGGAGTAGTTCCATCTGCGCCTGCGCATGCTGAAACTGTCATTGTTTCTGCAGCTGCCTCGCTGACCAACGCTTTCACAGATCTCGGAAGGATCTTTGCTGCGCGGCACAAGGGCGTAACAGTTAGGTTCAACTTTGGCTCATCTGGTGCCCTAGAGCAGCAGATTGAGCAGGGGGCACCGGTGGATGTGTTTGCTTCTGCTGCCGTAAAGGAGATGGATCACCTGCAGGCTGAGCACCTCATATCCCCTGCTACACGCGAAAACTTTGTAACCAACCGGCTCGTGCTTATTGCGCCGCTTAATTCGCGTCTCACATCCTGGCATGATCTAACAGCCGGATGGGTACATCGTATCGCCGTTTCGGACCCAGCCAGTGTTCCATCGGGACGGTACGCGCGTGAAACTCTACAGCATAAAGGTATCTGGACAGACGTACTTCGCAAGGCTGTATTAGGCGAAAATGTCCGTCAAACCTTGCAGTATGTGGCCGATGGTGATGCCCAGGCGGGTATAGTCTTTGCAACCGACGCGAAAATTGAGGCGAAGCTGGTAAAGGTGGTAAAGGTGGCGGTGCCCGGTGTAGACCACCATCCAATTGTCTACCCGGTTGCGGTAGTCGCTGCTTCGCATCATCCACTGTTTGCCAAACTGTTCGTCCAGTTTCTAAATGGACACACCGCCCAGATGGTGTTAAGGCACTACGGCTTTTTGCCGCCAGATCGCACTATTAAACCAGCCAAACTCCGAAGGTAAATTGCACATATGGATTGGAGCCCGCTCTATCTGTCGCTGCGAATTGCGAGCAGCGCCATGGCTATAGTAGTGCCTATTGGGCTTTTGACGGGGTGGTGGATGGCACAGGGTCGCCGGTTTAGGGGCAAGTTGCTGGTAAGCACGCTCCTCACGGTACCCATTGTACTACCGCCTACTGCAGTGGGGTACATGCTCCTGCTGGCGCTGGGGCGGGGTACTCGGTTTGGGCGTTGGCTAAACCATAGTGCGGGCGTACACCTTATATTTACCTGGCAGGGCGCTGCGCTTGCGGCCGCGATAATGGCATTTCCGCTCTTTGTACGAACGGCTACCTCTGCATTCAGCGGCATTCAATTAGAGTTGCTGGAAGCCGCACGCAGTTCTGGTGCTAGTGAGTGGTACCTGTTTTACCGGATTGCGCTTCCAATATGCGCCCGGAGCCTGCTATCGGGTTTTGCACTGGCATTGGGACGTGCGCTGGGCGAGTTTGGTGCTACCTTGATGGTAGCAGGTAACATACCAGGCGTTACACAGACTCTTCCGCTGGCACTGTATTCCCAGGAGCAGGCGGGTAACGACCATGCCGCACTAGTGTTCACCGTTGTACTTGCAAGCACAGCCATGTTGCTGGTTGGGCTCTCCGATGCGCTTGCCAGCCGAAGCCGCAACTATGCAGGGGAGTCTACACGCTAGGTGTTCGGGAACCAAAAAAGCCTGAAAATTCGTCTTTTAGAGTGTAGCAAATTGCGAGGAGTGATCATTTATGAAAGCGCCAGTGCAAGCTGTTACCGCATGTCCTCCTTTTCGTTGTGTTAGCGAATAGTCGCTGAAAACCTGTACCGGCAAATAGCTGGTACAGGTTTTTTTTACGTTAGAGTGTAAGCATTCTGTCCAGGGCAAGTTTAGCGTCATGGGCAATCTCGTCAGGAACTGTTATCACATTGGTCGGCGAGCCATGGTGAACGTTCTGTAGTGACCAGAGCAGGTAGTATGGGTGAATTCTGTACATTGTAGAACAAGGACATACTACAGGGTCGAGGCAGAATATTTTGCGATCAGGTAGCTCGGCGGCAAGGCGGTTCACAAGGTTTATCTCGGTACCAACGCCCCATATGCTTCCGGCGGGTGACTGGTTGATCGCATTTATAATATGCTCAGTTGATCCACTTTCGTCAGCAGCTCCCACAACGTCCAGCGAACATTCGGGGTGGACGATAACCCGTACACCCAGATACCGACGCCGAGCCTGTGCGATCTGATCGGTGGTAAATCGGGCATGAACGGAGCAGTGGCCCTTCCAGAGTATTACTTTTGCCTTCATGAGCGATTCTGGACTGTTGCCGCCAAACGGTAGCGAAGGATCCCATAGAACCATCTCGCTACCAGGATCTACTCCAAGTGCGACGCTCGTGTTTCTCCCCAGGTGCTGGTCGGGAAAGAAAATAAGTTTATCGCCTTGGTTGAAGGCCCAGGAGATTACACGGGCTGCGTTGGATGACGTGCAGCATGCACCTCCATTTCGTCCCACGAACGCCTTGATAGCG
>JAJZFK010000433.1 GCA_021805405.1 bacterium | reverse complement strand
ACCAACAAACAGCACAGAGCCACCTGCTGCTACGATCTCCTGCACAAATCGCTGTGCGTCATCAAAAAGCTTGAGTGTTTGATGCAGGTCTACAATATAGATTCCGTTGCGAGCGCCGTAGATATAGCGCTTCATTTTGGGGTTCCAGAGGCGAGTTGGGTGGCCAAAGTGGACGCCAGCCTCCAGTAATTCCTTCATAGAAAGAGAAGCCAATGATATTCTCCAGGGTTAGTTAGCCTGTGGACATTTTCCACGGCATTTCCTCCCGGCGTTTCAAGTTCACACGTTGACAAGGCATTGCCTATCACCCTACGTGCAAATCGACGCCGGTGTGTATTAAGCAGGCACATTTTTACCTGCGTACAACATCATCATTATACCAGCCTGCGGGGCATTGTGGCAAATAGTGCGTTGGCTTCGGTGGGTGTGCCACCACGTCCCTTAAACCAGCTGCACCAGTTATGTGCGTGTTCCAGTTGGCTTGCCACCAGGTTAGGGTCGCCGCCGAATACATGCTGCCAAAAACTTTAATCTACTGTGCCAGAATTGGCAGGTAACTCCATTATTCAAAATAACTGGGTTCTATCGGCACGTTCACCGCTCAAAAAGCGGAAATCCACAACACGTTCATTCGGGTTTTCCCAATCAATATTAACCCTTGTTATACCGTGGGTCATTGATGTTGCACCTGCATGCAGCGACACTCAGCCTCTCGATTGTCCACTACGGTACAAGCCTCGGGGGAGAACAATGTTCTTGTGATTGTTACCTCATCGACACCTGGATTTCACCTAGGCAAAAATCGACCAGAAATGATCGGCCAAACACAGCCCATGCGGTGGGGCTCGACGCATCGAGGATTGTGAAGCGGCTCGATATACTCAAAAGGTTGCACGAAAAGACTTCAAAATGTCTCGCTCACTTACGAATTATATTGTAGGCGCTGAAGTTGCGCGGGTGGGTGTCGCAACTGCCTTCGAAGTGAAACTGGTTGACGATGAAGTACTGGTAATTAGCTGGCTCGCTGCATCCTACCGCTTTCTCTGCTTCTCATCACTCCTCCGTTTTATAGGGCACCCTGCGTATTTGGCAGCTATCCCTTAACGCATATCAACATTAATAGCTTGGGTAAAATTTCAATAACTATTGGATTGCCCAAACTTTTTACGGCCCTAGAGCGAATTATCATTCAGCACCAATTAGTTTGGTGGTGTGGCGTCACAGACTAACCAGTGCGGTTAGCCGTGCGTGCGTCAAGTTAAGATACTCATTAAGGAACTTTTGCCATGATCGCTATATTTAGACTCTCATTACGACACCTCGCCCTCTTCTCGGCATGTACCGCTCTGGCTGTTGCATCAGCAGGCTGTGGCGGCGGGTCGTCAAGCCTATCGACTAGCCCGCAGACCATAGGCGGTCTCAACACGATCGCCACCCTCTCCAGCACGGTCGACGTCGCTAACGGCGACAACAATCCCTACCCAATAGCCATTGCACCGCCTAAGTCCACAACATTTCCTGGCGATGGCGTATCCGGGCATATCCAGCCAGGAGACGTTGTGGTTGGTAACTTCAGCAATAGTGCCGGAACGCAAGGCGCGGGTACGACTTATGAGGACGTTTCAACCGGTAAACCAGTAAACGTGTTTACAGAGCCAGCGGGAACGGCTGGTGGGCCAGCTGCCTTTGCCTTCAACACGGGAGCCGGCTATTTGTGGACGGCTAATGCAGGTCTGCTAAATTCCGCTTCGCCCGGAAATGTACAGATCGTGTCTCCATCTGGAGCGCTCGTAAATACGCTCACTGCACCCGCCATTCAATATGGCTGGGGCCAAGCTTACAACAATGATTTCGGAGGCAAAGGTGCTTTCTTTAGCGTCAATCTGTCAACAGGCACGATTCTTCGCATCAATGTTGTTGCGGGTGCCGGTGGAGTGACCTTTACCTATGACACACTGGCATCGGGCCTTGCGGCCACACTGTCCGGGTTTGGCGGAACGGGCGTGGGCCCCGCAGGTATGGTGGACACATCTACCGACACGCTCTACGTAGTCGATTCGGATAACAACACCATCTACTCAATTTCCAATGCATCTACCGTTGCGGCAGCTACGGGGCTCACTAATGCGAAAGTTGTCTACTCCGACCCGAACGGTACTTACCTTTCACAGCCTGTGGGTCTTGCACTTAATCCCATAAACGGCGACCTTATTACCTGTAACCAGAAGAATAACAACCTCGTGGAAATCAATCCTAACACCGGCAAAGTCGTTGCGGTTAAAACTGTTGATCCCGCGGTTGTGCAGACCAATGGCACCGGGTCTGCCCTCTTCGGAGTTGCGGCCACCACCGACTCATCTGGTAACCTGAAGGTCTACTTTACCGATGACAACACAAACACGGTAAATACTCTTTCCAAATAGGGTAAGGTTGTGGGGCTTGGATCACGCTAACTAGCATTAACATTGCTATATCTCGTCAGCGCGTATACAAGCTGCAAAGTGCCCGGGCTGCCATTCAAGTAGTTCGGGCACTTTTTCGTTGCAGGCACCAACGGCATAAGGACACCTCGATGCATAAGGACATCCAGTTGCCGCCTGCTGCTCGGCATCAATGGCACGTGGTACATGCGGTGTTCGAGTTGGATCCGGAACAGGTATTGCCTCCAGCAATGCCCTGGTGTATGGATGCATCGGCGAGGTGTAGATGGTGTTGCTGTCCGCCAGTTCCACGATGCGGCCGAGGTACATAACTGCAACACGATCGGAGATATGCCTCACAACAGCAAGGTCATGTGCCACGAACAGCATGGTAAGGCCAAGCGATATCTGCAGCTCCAACAAGAGGTTAAGGACCTGTGCCTGGACGGACACGTCTAACGCCGAAACAGGCTCGTCGGCGGCAATGAACTCTGGACCCGCTGCAAGCGCACGGGCAATGCCAATACGCTGCCGTTGCCCCCCGGAAAACTCATGGGGATACCGGTTTGAAATGCACGGAGAGAGACCCACCATTTCCAGAAGTTTTGCCGTTTGGGTCGTCCGGTCTTCGCGATCCTTCAAACCTGCAAGATCCAGCCCCTCACCAATGAGCCGCGAAACAGTGAGGCGCGGATTAAGTGAACTGTAGGGATCCTGGAAGACTATCTGCGCCTTGCATCGGAAGGCCAACAACTCCTCCCGGCTCATGGCAGCAAGCGGTTTGCCCTCGTATGCCACGGTGCCGCTGGTAGGTTCAATAAGCCGCAGAGCCAACCGCGCGAACGTCGATTTCCCTGAGCCACTCTCTCCAACCAGGCCGAGCGTCTCCCCTTTTGTAATGCTGAGAGAGATATCGTTCACGGCATAGATAGA
>JAJZFK010000531.1 GCA_021805405.1 bacterium | reverse complement strand
GCGGCAAGGTGGAGAACGTGCGAGTGGATATGGGAGTTCCTCGGCTCCTTCGTTCAGAAATACCTATGAAGGGCGACGACAACGAGAACGTGGTAGGCGAAGCCCTAAAGGTGGATGGCCGTAAGTTCGAAATAACTGCAGTCTCAATGGGAAATCCGCACGCCATCATCTTTGAAGACAACCTCGACAATTTTCCCGTGGCAAAATATGGCCCGCTTATTGAGACCCATCGCTCATTTCCACAGCGCACGAACGTGCACTTTGTGCGGGTCTGCAATTCTGGTGAAATAGTGGTGCGTACGTGGGAGCGTGGAGCCGGCGAGACCCTTGCCTGTGGTACCGGAGCGTGCGCCTGTGTTGTTGCGTCTGTACTCAATAGTAAAACCAACCGCAATGTACTCGTTCACCTGCCCGGTGGTGACCTCAAGATTGAGTGGCTAGGTGACTCCCGTGTGCTAATGACTGGCGCAGCCGAAGAAGTTTTTAGTGGGGTTTACCAGGAGTAACATGTCAAAGCCTGTTGTAATTGCCACCTGGCCGTTCGGAGCTGGCGCATCCGCTGCAGGTTACCAACGACTGTTAGATGGTGGATCCGCCCTAGATGCCGTGGAATCTGCCGGTAACTTCGCAGAAGATGATCCTGAAGTATATTCCGTTGGTTATGGTGGGCTTCCAAATGCTCTAGGCATTGTAGAACTCGACGCAGCCATTATGGACGGTCGCTCCCACTTAGCCGGTGCCGTATGCGCGCTTGTAGATATTGGCCGGCCCATTTCGGTGGCTAGAGTGGTGATGGAGAAATCTCCTCATGTAATGTTGGCAGCAGAAGGCGCAAGGAGTTTCGCAATAAACCATGGCTTTTTGGTAAAGTCGCAGCTAACTGAAACTGCTGCGAGGCGTTGGGAGGAGTGGAAAGCTTCCGAGAAGGCGGCAGCCACCGTCGCACATTTCCCGTCTACCCCTCTAGTGCCCGACAATCACGACACCATTGGCATATGTGCTATCGACTCGCAAGGGGATCTCGCGGCAGGTTGCACCACCAGCGGTATGGCCTGGAAACTACCGGGGAGAGTGGGCGACTCCCCTATTATAGGTGCTGGTCTTTATGTGGATAACACATACGGTGCCGCTGCAGCGACCGGGCACGGTGACGAGATGATGAAAGCCTCTCTTAGTTATCGAACTGTAATGAATATGGCATCTGGAATGAACCCAACGGAAGCGTGCGTAGAAGCCCTGCGATACCTTCTTTCACGCCGTTCTACCTTGGTAAACCCTTATGGCGCTGCTATTGTTGCGCTTCGAAAAGATGGAGCAACCGGTGCAGCCGCGACCAAATCGGGTTTTGAACTTCCCTCAAAGACCTGGAATTGGGCCACTGCAGATAGCTCTTCGCCTCATGGCATCGTTCGCCAAGGACCCTATGTTGATATAGCAGGGGTCTACCCCACTCTTGATTAATACTCTCACTGCCCACTGTGCCTGCATGGCCATAGCAAACCAAATGGCTAAACACAACCAATTTTCTGGTAATCATTCTTGAAAAATGTCATCATCGGCACGGCTGGACACGTGGACCATGGCAAAACAAGTCTCATAAAAGCTCTAACAGGTATTGATACAGACAGGCTGAAGGAAGAGCAGGAACGCGGAATGTCTATCGACATAGGATTTGCCGTAATAACCCTTCCTAATGGGCAAAAGGCCAGTATAGTAGACGTGCCAGGGCATGAGCGTTTTATAAAGAACATGTTAGCGGGCGCCTGCGGAGTAAATGCGGCCCTAATGGTCATCGCAGCGGATGACGGATGCATGCCGCAGACTCGCGAACACCTGGAGATTCTGCAACTACTCGGTCTCAAATACGGCGTGATCGCTCTTACGAAATGTGACCTAGTTGAGAAGGATTGGAGATTGGTGGTTGAAGCCGACATAAAACAGCACCTGGTTGGCACATTTTTAGAGAGAGCCCCTATCGTTGCGGTAAGCAGCACCCAGGGATTTGGTCTCAACCGCCTAAAGCGTGAACTTATGGCTGCCGTAAGCAGGTGCCCCGAACCGCCCGTTGACCGCCCGTTTAGAATGATTATCGACCGTGCATTCACCAAGATCGGGTTCGGCTCTGTTGTGACTGGAACAATAGATGCCGGTACCATTCATGAACGCGATGAAATTGAGATTTCGCCCTCCGGAATAAAGTGTCGTATTCGTACAATTGAGATTCACGGGGAAAGGGTAAAGGAAGCATCTGCTGGCTCACGGGCCGCGCTCAACCTTTCTGGTGTCTCATTGGATATGGTTCAACGCGGTGAACAGGTTACTCCTCCGGGGCTGTCGCTTACCACCACACGGTGTTCGGTTCTACTTAGGTTGCTCCCATCGGTAGAAACAGAGCTAAAAGATAGAACTCGGGTCCGTATGCACACGGGTGCCGCAGAGGTAATTGGACGCGTCAAGCTACTCTTTGGTACCTTCGGCTTATCCGGTGGCCACACTTGCTTCGCCCTGTTCACTGCAGAAGCACCGTTTGCAGTAGCACATCATGACACCATGATTATGAGGACATACAGCCCGCAATCAACGATCGGTTCAGCAATCGTTCTCGATACATCACCACCAGCCAATCCCAATAAGCTCGCAAATTATAGGGCTCATCTTGATGATCGACTTAACGGAACACCAGAAGAAGTACTCGCCACGTGCCTGGCCAGCAGTCCTTACGGTTTAGGCATCGACGCTCTTGTTGGCAGGATGCGAACACCCGTGGAGGACGTTCAAACTGGTTTGGATGGGCTTATGGCCGTTGGCGCGGCTACCAACCTGGGTGGTCGCTACTACATTCACCACAGTTCGCTTACCGCACTAACCAACCGAATTATCAATACTCTTGGCGACTATCATGAGAACTTCCCGGCCCGTCAGGGTATGCCCCGCGAGGACCTGCGGGCGGCATCAGCAAAAGCCATGGAAACAAAGGCATTTGCTTCCCTACTTTTAAATCTGGCGACACAATCTCTTGTCGTTCTGGATGGGCCACATGTACGCCTTAGTGAGTTTAAAGTCACACTTTCCGACAGGCAGCACCAGTTGATTGAGTCAATTTATCACGAGTATGAACGACATGGGATTGTTGCACCCGACGCAAACGAAGTCTGCAAAACTGTGGGGGTTAATAAAGATACTCTCCTGACACTTATTCAGGTTGGGATTTTATCTGGGCGGTTTCACCGCCTTGGCGAAGCACAGTTTATCACAGATACAGCTATGAATAGCGCACTGGCACTCGTGATTGAACGCAGCCAAACTACTGCTGGAATAACGGTTGGTGAGTTACGAGATGCGCTGGAAGCGAATAGAAAAGCAGCGTTGCAGGTGCTTGAGTACATGGATGCTAAAAAGATGACACGCCGAGTACATGAACGCCATGTCATCTTTTCACATCCGCCTATTTAACTCGCTGCAGGGCACTAATCTGGAAGGCCAAGTGCCTTGTCGCGCGCGGAATTAAGCAACGCAAGTGCCTGCTTAAGTACCGGCGAGCTTCCATGTTTTTTTATCGCGTTGCGAACGTCATCAAGTCCGCTCTCTATATCGGCAGCCACCGAATTAGCAATTGCAAGCCTATACGTCTCCAGGGCATCGTGACTATCGCCCTGTACGGCGTATACTAGTCCCTTATTGTACTGTACGTATTTTAGAGAATCATCAATAAACAGTGCCCGGTTGCTAGAACCCAGCGCAGCAGCATATTGGCCCTCTTCATACTGCGCCCAACCCAGATTTCCCCATACTATTGCATCCTTGGGCTGTATGGAAAGTGCCTTAAGGTACAGTTGAACAGCTGCAGAGTGCTCGCCTGCCATATCCTCAATTTGAGCAACTGTTGACAATGTGGTTTCGCTCTTTGGATCGAGGGTAAGTTGCTCCCGTGCGATATTCAAAGCGCTTGTGTAATCTTTTAGCCCAGCCAATGATACTGCGCAACTGAGTTCAGCCTGCTGAAGAATCTTGCCATCTGGTGAGGCTGGCGCAGGTTTTGATTGGTCGAGTATGTAGATACCGGACCGATACTCATTTACTGCCTGAGCATGTAGATTAGCCTGTTCATAAGCGTCGCCCAGTGCAATATGCACTTGAGGATCTTCCGGGTGAAAGCCTAACGCCAAATTGTAGTTCTTAATGGCAGCGCGATAATGCTTCGCATTGATCGCCATATCGCCTGCCTGTTTGTACAGGCGCGGTAAATTTGGCGCAAGCGAAATTGCAGTTTCAATATCCGCGAACGCCCGGTTATAGTCCTTTAGTTCGGCATAAGCACCCGCGCGCAGATCATATGCTGGCTCCGACTCCTCATCTATGGTAACGGCACCATTCGCTGCCTCGACCGCGCGGGTGTAGTGCCCGTTCTCCAGGGCAAGGGATGCCACCGTTATCTCTAAAGAGAAATTTCCAGGGTAACGAAGTGATGCATCATAGAATACATTCTCCGCATCTAGCGGCTTGTGTTCCTGAAGAAGTTGAGAGCCTTTTGCTACCATCTGTTTGAGCGACAGATTCGTTGGCCCTGGCTGAGACGGTACATTATGTGAATTGATTATTGGTGGCACAACCGACTGTGCTACGGAAGGCGTTGCTACACCAGTCGAAAATACCCCAGTCGCTAAGATAAATGCTGCTGACCACCCAGCGGAAGCTCTCCTCATAAAGAAACCCCTCCCTAAAGCAGGATTAAATCACTTACGAACCGAAATTTACTGTGTTATGAGAATAAGACACCACATAACCAGTGAGGTATCGGAAGTTTTCGTACTAAGCATTACGTTCTTGTTGTGCTTTTGTACGTCGGGCAGAGCTTCGTCACCCCATAACCGGCTAAACTCTACACTCTTAACACCATCTGAGTTATCTGGTATTAACCGCGCTCTCTTAGCCAGTTCGCTCCAAACTGCCTTTGTAGGCATCGAGATTGCGAACGGAGCCACCCACCACATACTCTTTACCAGGAATGCAAATCTCCTGTTTCAACCTGCATCGTGCTGCAAAATCCTTACAAGTGCTGCGTCAATCCGTCTTCTGGGCATGCAATACTCGTATAAGACTACCATAGTGGACGCCATTGCTCCCACCAGGACCTCGGCAAAGCCTGCAAATTTAATTCTCGTGGGCGGTGGTGATCCCGTTCTGAATACGCAGGATCTCACCGAATTGGCGCGACAGGTTAAGCAACGGACTACGGTGGTGAACCGACTGGATTATTACGATGGTGATTTCGATCGACAAAGACTTGGTGACGGCTGGGCATGGGATGACGAGCCATATTACTACTCACCGCAGGTGAGTGCGCTAAACTGTAACGAGAACCTCGTCAAGATTTCAATCATACCAGGAAAAGTGGGAAGCATTGCAACGTGCGTTGTACAGCCAGCATACCCTCAACTACAGATTAAAAACAACGTGATGACAATTACCGGTGATGCTCCACCGGATATCACTTACGATAGAGTTGAAGGCCGTAATATCGTCCACATTAGTGGTACCGTTCCAGCTTCGTTCAGTCCAAACTTGAACCCGCTAGCCACTCTCACGATTATGCACCCCTCGATGTTAACGGCATATCTTGTAGTTCAGGCGTTGAGACGGCAGGGAGTTGAAGTATTACATTCCCTACCGCACCGAGTTACTCTGCTACCTCAGGCAAATCATGTGTGGGCGACGCACAACTCTGTACCGCTGTCACGGTTGTTGACACTAATGAACAAGCCGAGTGATAACCTCATTGCAGAGTGTCTTCTTCAGGCATGTGGTGCTGCTGCAACAGGACAATCCACGCTTGGACAAAATGGTTCGGCTCTTACGGCTACACGCGCAGCCCTTTCTGCCCAGGGCGTAGACCTTACTCGATTACACCTGGTTGATGGCTCAGGCCTCTCGCGGCAGGACCTTGTATCTCCAGCAAATCTCGTGGCCGTCCTTGAAAACCTGCGCAATTCTGCCCTGTTTCATTGGTTCTACAGTTCGTTACCCGTTGCAGGAGTGGACGGGCCACTGGGCCACCGCCTGAAAAACAGCCTTGCGGCTGGTAACTGCCACGCCAAAACTGGCTATCTAACAGGAGTAAGTACCATCGCGGGTTATGTAACGGGGAAGGATGGTACTCCGTTTGTATTTGCTATCATGATAAACAACCATGTATGCAGCGAAGCGGACTGTGAGAAAGCGCAGGATGCCATTATTGAGATCCTTGCAAATCACTCGAAACAAAGAAGGACACAAGCGTGAACTCAAGCGGCCTCGTAAGTGCTGCGGTAATTCCGGCACCCGGCATAGCACCAGAGGTTAGGCAATATGGTATACCCAAATTGTCAACTGGTGAGTGTCTTGTAAGTATCATTGCAAGCGAGGTCTGTGGTACCGATGTTCACCTTTTTCACGGAAGACTTGCAGGGGTCCCCTATCCGCTTATCCCTGGTCATGTTAGCGTCGGGCGGGTTGAGCAGACTGGTGGACAACTCTTCTATGTAGACGGTACGCCAGTATCGACAGGTGAGCTCGTAACCTTCCTGGATGTTTACGGTACCTGCGGAAAGTGCATGTACTGCAGCGTATGGAAAGCTTCCACACGATGCCCGAAACGAAAAGTCTATGGTATTACGGTTGGTGCGGAGGAGCCGCCCGGTCTATCTGGGGGCTGGGCAGAGTACATACTTCTACGACGCGGTACGATGCTACTTCAACTGCCGGCGGACGTTTCACCTGCATCATGGATTGGCGCAGGCTGCGGACTACCTACGGCTGTTCACGCAATTGAGCTGGCGCAGATAAAGCTGGGTGACAGGGTGCTCGTACAGGGCAGCGGCCCAGTTGGACTTAACGCTGCACTACTCGCTCTGCTTAGTGGAGCGGGCTGGGTTGGAATTATAGGGTCCCCACGCTCCCGCCTGGAAGTAGCGGGGCGATTCGGAACCGATTTGGCTCTGGATATTGCTTCGACTAGTTCTGAATACCGACTCTCCGCAGTACGACAGGCAACCGGAGGGTATGGCCCCGACATAGTGATAGAAGCGAGCGGCAACCCAGCCGCTGTTCCAGAGGGATGTGAACTTGTTCGCGATAATGGCAGGTACGTTATCGTCGGCCAATACACCAACAACGGTGACATCGCGATTAATCCTCATCTGCACATTAATCGCAAGCATCTAACGATTCACGGTTGTTGGGGTTCCGACTTTTCGCACGTTTACAGAGCCATGGAGGTGTTAGCGCGTTTCAACAGGGTGCACAACTGGGAGAGCTTTATAACTAAACGGTACAGCTTGCAGCACGCAGCCCAGGCACTGGATGATGTTGAACATCAGCGCGTCGTAAAAGCCGTCATTACTCCGCAGGGCGAATGACCTCTAGGATTCTCAGCATCAAATACATTGCCTCAATCACTTTTGGGCTGTCCTTTGAACTCAGTTAGATCAGGAGAAACAGATATGCGTATCGCGCTTGTAGGGGCAGGTGGAATGGCGTCTATGCACGCTGGGTGTTACTCTGCCATACCCAATGCTACCCTATGTGGAGTAATGGATATTCGCCTGGAGGCGGCAACGGCCCTGTCCGAGCGCTATGGCGCAACCCCTTACACAGACTTTGATAGGATGTTGAGCGAGATTAAACCGGACGTGGTTGACGTCTGCTGCCCAACACCCTGGCACGTCGACTACGTAGTAGCGGCTGCAGCCAGGGCAAGTGCCCTAGGGATAAAGGGCATCTCTACGGAAAAACCAATGGCGCGCACACTTCAGGACTGTAATCGAATGATCGACGCCGTTAACGAAGCGGGTATAACACTCTTTGTGGCCCACGTAGTGCGGTTTTTCCCCGAGTTCAAGTTGGCTAACCAGCAGGTTAAGCAGGGCGCTATTGGTCAGCCGGCTTCCGTACGAACACGACGAGGTGGACCAATGCCACATGCCTGGAACGACTGGTATACAGACTTCAGCAAGAGCGGGGGCTGTGTTCTAGACCTTATCATCCATGATTTTGACTGGTTACGATGGACATTCGGGCCGGTTGAACGTGTTTTCGCCTGCGGTCTACCGCATCACAACGCCATGCAGAAAGACTACGCTCTTGTTACGCTTCGTTTTGTTAGTGGTGTAATCGGCCATGTGGAAGGCACCTGGAGTGATCCTGGTGGCTTTAAGGTTACCCTGGAGATAGCGGGAGATGGTGGGTTGCTGGAGTACAATGCCAATCAGCCCACTGGAACACCGCTGCGCATAGCAATGGAAACCACCGAGAGTAGTTCTGGTGGTGTGGCCGTTCCGGAAAGCCCTACAGGCGCTAACCCCTACCAATTAGAGCTTCAACACTTTATCGACTGTCTGGAAGCAGGCGTTACGCCATCCATCACACCTTATGATGGAATGGAGGCTGTACGCATCGCCCTTGCTGCGATAGAGTCTATTGAAACAGGCAAATCAATCACACTTGCCGAAGAAGCAATCAGTTGATACCACAACGCAAAGTCTATGCTCTACTGCTAGCTACCTTGTTCACGGGCAATGCCACCCGCTGTTTAGCATCACCAACTATGACGATAACTACCAATCGTTCTCGCGTTCGCGTAGGATCTTCCGTAGTGGCAACAGTAGCGGTACACGGTATTGGCAATGGGCACTTGCAATACCGGGTTTGGCCTCTTATTAACGGCAGGCGGTGGGGCAGCGGTGGTGTAACCGGAAGGGCCGGCAAGGTGACCTTCAGTTTGCCGCTGCCGTGGGTGGGTGCTGTCAAGCTGAACGCACAGGCCGTTCCCCTTGGTTCACACCATGATACACAGTGGATCTGGGTGGGCCAACCAAAAAGCGATCAGACAGTCTACGTGGAGCATAGCTTTCGAGTGGGACGCCGTATTCACGACGCTACACTATTTGTTACGTGCGATGATGGTGGCACAATCACCATTAACGACAGCACGGTCCTGGTGAAGACCGACTCCCTTTTCACCGTGGCTCGCATCACCGTTAGCAAACTGATTCATCCGGGAATTAACACGATCGCCGTGGAGGCTCACAACAACACAGGGCCAGGTGGCGTCCTTGCGATGCTTCAATCTGGTACCGGTGCGACCGCAAGGATACTAACGCAGACCAACCAAAATTGGAGCGGCTGGAAGAACAAGCCCAAAAATTGGCCAGACGTAAAGACCGATGCACGCTCAATCGTCACGGTTCAGGCAAATGTTGGGAGTGGGCCATGGGGAGCCACACTTGTTGGATGGCCGGCGATGTCTGGTCCATTTTACGTGGGGTCGCGCTTGACTCCAGGTGCGCTTACCTCTAAAAGCATCGTGCTGCGAACCTATAGCCCCATGGAATCACCGACATTTGCGACCGAGCAACACCGCCTTGTAGTGATGGACTGGGAGCCGTGGTTCACTCCTCTAAATGCTCGATGGGATACTGCAGAAGCTATTCCGGTCATTGGGCAATATGCCTCGGATAACCCCGATGTTATACGCCAGCACCTACTTTGGCTCCACTACATCGGGATAAATTCCATTATGGTGGACTGGTCCAACAACCTTAATGGTCAGCCTGCATTTCAACTTTCGCCGGGCGTGGCCCAGCTAGTACACTCCACAGATGAATTATTTAAAACAGCAGCCGCTATGCGCAGGGCAGGGTTTCATGTACCAAGGATATTCTTTCTTTTAGGGGTCAATGGACTGCCCGACAATACCACGGCCGAGAATGCGCAGATACACTATCTGACGAGTCGCTATCTAAAAAATGTACAATACAAAAAGTTGTATAGCTGCTATCTTGGGCGTCCACTTTTGGTGATATTAAACGGATCTGGTCCAACTTATCAGAAAAACCAGAAGCAACTAGATGATTCAGATTTTACGGTGAGATGGATGTGGACACAAGATCAGGTGGTTCACTACGAACGGTTGGGGTATTGGTCGTGGATGGACGGCTGCCTGCATCCACTCGTTACAAAGCGCGAAGGTCAAGCCGAAGCGATGACGATTACGCCAGCGTTTTTCGCTCCAGATGGCTGGACGCTTCCTGGTACCTATGGGAGGCTTAACGGTTGGACATACGTCACACAATGGGCCGATGCCATATCAGCTAAGCCTGACGTTCTACTTGTGAACCAATGGAATGAGTTTGCGGGCCAGGCAGTAGGTGCCGGATATGGCACAAACCACGACCGATATGTGGATACGTACAACCGTGAACTTTCGGACGATATTGAACCGACATCGATGCAGCTGCCGGGAATTCGAAGCGTGGGCGGATGGGGTTACAAGTACCTTAACCTTACGAGGGCAGCAGTAGAAATCTACACTAGCCGCGATACCACGAGTACACTTCTTGCCATCAGCCGCCCCAATGTCAGCGCAACCGAGCACTCCCTAGGCGTTAACGTAGCATGGATAGGTAAGCCACCCCACCTGCTCACGGTTTACTTAGATAGCCACAGGTTAGGTACTGTTGCTGCAACATCCACAATTACCGTACCCATACGGCATCTTGCACCGGGTGCCCATGAACTGGAAGTACTAGCACCGGGTTGCATTTGTCATTTCGGGATATCGAGAATGCACGAGGATCTACCTCATGTCACGGTAGCACCTGCCAGTGCTCATATTCGGTTTGTAGTGTCGAAGTGACGATTATTCGTCGGTAACCACTGCCAGGGCTACTAGCACCAGTTCCAAGGGTACTTCCCCCTCCACATTTAAAAGCGACTGCCAGAAGCTTTCATCGTCGTGTGCTGGCTTTAGCGAGCGGATCTGGCTGAGATAGCGAATGGTAGCTGAATAATCTGCTGCAGTATAAGCCTGCACTGCGTGACGCGCGACTGTTGCTCCGCCGGAATGAGCTTTGCCGGCCTCTTTCAGCATCTTCGCTACCATGGTATCCCTATCCATATCGGCAGCCGAAATGAGTCTGTATGCGGCGGCCCCATGATTTACGAGGATCCCCAGAGAGTGAGCAATCTGCCGTCGGCTAATAGGTGCTATAGCACGGTTAAGAGCGGTTACTAGCAGTGGAATGGAGCCGCGGTCGTCGATTCGCGCCAGCGAAGTGGCTGCTGCCGCTGCCATAACCTGGTCACTGGCAGCAGAATTGAGCACGGACTCCAAGGTATCCTGTGCGGCTGGTGATCCAATTTTACCAAGCGCTCGCACACATGCAACACAAATTGTGCGGTTAGCGGGTGAAGCATCTAATAAATCTAAAAGTACCTGAACAGCATCCACCGAGCCAGTACGCCCAAGAGCATCTACGATGTCCTCCTGCATGCCGATATCGTTTGGTTGCGATAGTTGCTTGATTAACGCACCAACTGCTTCCTCACCACCAAGCCAGCCTAGCGCACTTACTATCGCTTGTAATTCAGCACGCCGTAATGAACGCGACTCACTCGTCATCAAGGCCACTAACGGCGGTACAGCGCGTTTATCTCCCAAAGCTCCCAATGCCATAGCTGCTTCTGTTGTAATTGATGAGGCTTCATCGGCTGCTGCGTCAAGAAGCGGTTCTACAGCTAATGGATTCCCGATATTTCCAAGTGCTCTTGCTGCCTGCTCACGAACCTCCAGACTAGGGTCATGCAGAGCATTTACGAGCTCACCCAGTGCAAGCGCAGTAGGCGATTCGGTAAGCGCTTCGGCTGCACGGAGACGCTCGGTTTGCACTGCTGGTTTCTGCAGCTTACGAATGTGACCCCAGTTGCGTGGCCTTGCCTGCCCAAGCTGTTTTAGTACATCGCTTGCAGATTGCGATCCTACATCTTGTACACCTTTTAACAGCGGAAGGGAAAAAAGCCTGATGAGCGTTGTGAGTAGAAACAGCACCTGATAGTTGCCAATATGGATGCCGTGAATGTCAAGGTGAAGTCCGGCCATTAGGTGCATGAGATAGCCACCTACAAGGGGGGCGACACCTGCGAGCAAACCAGTAACTGCCGACATGGTCGCCACATAGACGGACGTATTCTCGGAGCTGCAACAGCCAATTAACAGGTTGAATTGCGCCAGGCCCACAACAGCCCAAAATATTCCGCTACCTATGTTAATTTCGAGCAACCACGCTGCCATAACTGCATTATTACCCCTAACGGTAAAGATCCAGGATATAGGTAGCGTCAGGACCCCCCAAGTACCAATTGCTAGCAGCGGCTTGTTCCCGAACTTGTCGGCAAGATACCCCCAAAATGGCATGGAAATTAGCGCGGAAATGCCTAAAACCGCCGCCAGTACCTGCATCCAGAGGTAATTAAGGTTGAGAACCTTTAGCGCATAGACAGTAAAAAACGGAGCCGCAAGGTTCTGGCCAATTCCAAATACTACGTTAAACATGAGCAGGCGGCGAAACTTTACGTCGGCGAACGGTGCTGCAAAGTAGGACCTCAAACCGCCATGTCGGGCCTTGCTTGCTTCCTCCGAGCGAATTCGTGGCGGCTCTGGTTGCAGCCACACCATAACTCCTGATATGATGCCCCCTACCACGGCTGTGCCGAACAGGAGAGCAAATCCTACCTTTTGCCAACCAGCGGTTTCCACTGCAACGTCTAGTAGCCACGCCGCGGGAAGCGAAATAACCATACCGGTAATACCAGCAACCATACTACGATATCCAAAGTACCTACCGCGGTATCCAACCGGAACCAGGTCCGACATCCAGGAACTCCACGCGGGCATTGGAAGGCTCGTTAGCACACTGGAGCCAGCAAACAGCACAAGAAAGATTGTAAGCGACACGCTATGAGAAAAGAAGAACGGCAACAACAGAATTGGGAGCCACAACAACCTGCCAGCTAGCGAATAGAGGACGATAAACGGTCGGCGCTGCGGCAGAGCCTCGGTAGTATACGATGATAACAACTGTACAAGTGCGGCAAGCGTGGGTACTGCCGTAAGCAGGCCAATCGCAACACTATCCGCTCCCAGCCACAACGCAAAGCCTGTGATGAAAGCACCAGAGGTAAGAGTAATCCATATGGTGGCGAACGCGCCATCCCATACAGAAAATTTAAGCCCGCGAAGTACGTCTAGCCTGCTAAGTGGAGCGTTAGCCGGACGGATCTGGCGGTCTTCGCCCTGTTTTCGAACATCAACACGCATTAGTGATTACGGCCCTTACATACACAACTGTGCGTAGCATTTTACCTTTAAAAACCGGTACAGTATCGAGTGGGTTCAAATAGCTGGGCCCGTTAACTAAAAGTTAATCTACATGCGCTTGCGCCTGTAAAACTTAAGGAGCCATAAATGCTAGAAATCGGACAGCCTGCGCCGCCATTCACACTCAACGACAACAACGAGGTGCCTGTGAACCTTAGCGAGTTTAGGGGGAAAACTGTCGTTCTCTTCTTCTACCCACGGGCTGATACCCCAGGCTGCACTCGTGAGGCGTGTAGCTTTAGGGATACACTGCAGTCATTTGACGCGAATACAGTTATCTTCGGAATTAGCCCGGACACCGTCACAGATCAGGGCAAATTTGCAGACAAGTTTGACCTCCCGTACAAACTGCTAGCCGATGACGATCATGCGATTGCGGAAGCTGACAGAGTGTGGGTGGAGAAAAATAACTATGGCAAGAAGTACATGGGAGTCGACAGAACGACCTTTATAATTGCCCCAGACGGCACCATTCAACACATATTTAAGAAAGTTAAGCCAGACGACCATGCCA
>JAJZFK010000479.1 GCA_021805405.1 bacterium | reverse complement strand
GCACCTTAGACGCGGGCCGCCCTGGACCTGTTACAAGCACCGGATTTGCAAAAGTATGACCCTGCGGTTCCCTTTGCGATTAACTACTCGCTGTCATTCCTTTTGTCTGGTCATCTTTGCCAGTACGTCCTGTTCGCGCTCCTGGAAGAGCCTGCCTGCGTATTTAATCGACAGGCCATAAAACACAAACGCGTACAGCATTGATCCCACGGCACCAGGTATAACCCAGGCGCTAAGGTGCATAAAAGCAGGCAGAATAAGCATGAGCCCAACGGGTGCCAAAAGCACGGTAGACAGCAGGAGTGACAAAAGTGCGATTATGAACTGAAGAAATCCACGACCGCTTGCCCCACTCACCTTCATTCCTCGTAGTACAACAGGATAGGGCACCAATATGCTGATAAAGTTTCCCACAGCAAGCAGCGTAATCAACCCCAGAAACTGCCACAACATAAGCGGCATTATAAGTGGGTAGTCACCCGTAAAAATACAGACACTGGCAAGAATCGCCATCCCGATGGGCGCGAAAACAAGTGCAATCGCTATATTCTTACCCAGCAGGATATTCACTCTTGCAGCCGGCGTGAGAAGAAGGGTTACCATCGCCTCCATACCCAGCTGGTTGTTTATAAGTGTGGTTTGAGTGAGGAGCATCGTAAACGACATCGAGAGGGTAATCCCACCTGAAAACCCATCGGTTGGCGAATTGTGAATAGAGTGAATTGCCCACAGCATTACAACTGCAATGTAGGCCATATTGGCAAGGATTAACCGATGGTAGGGATTTCGCATGAAGTATCGAAGGTCTTTTTGCAAAACCGCCGAAGTCTCTACCGGTAACCGGCTATAGAGACCATTCATGAATGTGTTTTCACGAGTTGGAGCCTGCGTTATAGCCGACGTCTCTGTTGGCACGGAGGCTTTCAGTCCCACCTCTCCTCCGTGATACACCTCTTCAATGAGCCACGCAGCTCCGCGAAGAATGATTGCCATGTATAAACCTAAGAGCGCAAGCCATAAAAATGCCATCAGCAGGTTGCCTTCGGTCGCGGACCGAATAGCCTGCACCGCTGCACCAGAGGGCAGGATGTGGAGAACAAACCACACTGGTGAGTGGGCGACTACTGCCCATTTTATGTTTGTGATGCCCCTTACCAAAAAGTCCCCAAGCGTATGCATGAGAATGTAAAAGCCAGCGCTTATGAGTAGTACAAGCAGTGTTGCAAGGTCACGGTATCGTCGGCTGCGCAGTGCCCCCGCGCTAAAGAGAACCAGTGTTTGGCTTAGGAGAAGCATGGTACACACCAGCATAGCGAGCGCAACGGCAACAATGACCGAAGCCAGAAGTGAACTGGTAAAATGCCACCAGACGACGACGAGAGCAGGCAGTAGAAACAGTGTGGAGACGTCTAAAAGCGTGGAAAGCGTAACTCCCGCAAGTATTTGCTGATACGAAAGCGGATATGTAAAGAGTCGGGTAACGTCGTATGTGTCACTTAATGCAAAACCGATGAGCGGTGCAATTTGCCACAATACAAAGATAACGGTGAGGATCCCCTCTAGAAACTCGCTACCGTAAACTGGTGCGAGGTGTGTGAGGGTGAACCACAAACCTGCCGCTAAACCACCCGATATCGGGCCGAAGATTGCAACAAGCATAATGGTACTGATTATTGCGGCGGGGCTTCGGCTAAAGCCGCGCAGCTGCAGTTTCACTTTAAGCCACACCATCTGCCTTACGGGTGAGGTTGCGCGATCCAAGTCAGAGCCACTCCAAGGATTGTGAGCTTTTCACTTCGCCCTGAACGAGTTTTATGAAGACGTCCTCCAGGCTGGAGTTGATACCACTTTCGCTTTGGGCCCGCAGTTGCTCTACGGTACCAATTCCTACAATCTGCCCACGGTTAATCACAGCAATGCGCGTGCAGAGCTTTTCAATCACTTCCATGACGTGGGACGAGATGAAGATAGTAACGCCCCGCGCTGTAAGCTGCAGGAGTACGTCTCGAAGGGATCTAACGGATATGGGGTCGATGCCATTAAAAGGCTCATCCATGAAGAGAACACGTGGTCTGTGGATGAGAGCAGCGGCCAGAGCCACCTTCTTTCGCGTTCCTAGTGAATAGTCCACAATAAGCTTCTTGGGGTCCTCGGTCATCTGCATCAGGTCTAGCAGGTCGCGGGTGCGCCGTGTTGCCTCATCCTTACTAAGGCCATACATCTGGCCAGCGAACGTTACGTATTCGCGCCCGGTTAGACGGTCATAAAGGTTAGGTTCATCAGGAAGCACGCCAATAACCCTCTTAATGTCTATGAGCTGAGTGGCCGCTTCGTATCCTGCAATCCGAACACCGCCGGAATCCGGCCGTAGCAGACCGCATAACATACGGATAGTCGTAGATTTACCGGCACCGTTTGGACCCAAAAAACCAAAAAACTCGCCTTCTCGAACGAGAAGGTCAAGATGGTCCACTGCTACCACCTTGCCGAATTGTTTGGTAATTCCTGCTGCAACGATCGATTCGGCGGCGAGAGGCGGAACTGCCACTGGTGGGGGCGCAATATCTGTGTCGATGTAATTATCCATAGTCCCTCAATTGACGTAAACGATACACCGATGGTTTCGTCTATTCGCTTCAGACCGCTAAGTGTAGCATGACACAACAACTAAACTACAGCGCAGTGTTAGGCATCGTTCCAGGTTACGCGCAATCCGGACCCAAGCACCACCGATGAAATGGCTCGGCGGTCCATTCAGTCATTCACCTTGCCCTCTGTGGCTGGCCGCATATTATACCACCACCAGTCTGCGTAGTCCGTGTCTACCACTTCACCATCGAGCTGTTCAACCAGCAGCGCTATCTGCCCACGGTGGTAGAGCGCATGGCCCATTAGTTGTGCTACCTGTATTTCGTTTGGTAAGAGGAACTGTACTCCGTCCTCCTCGAAGAATCTGAATTCCTGTTCCAACCTTTGGTCGTCCATGTTCCGCAGGAACTCCTGCCACGATTTCTCCATGGCGATGAAGCGCGACCGAAGCGTCGTGAACTCACACTCCTCATTTCTCCACGAAACATCTCCACCTGTGCCGCCTGTCATATAATCCAGCCACTTTTCACGGCATGCAACGACGTGATCCGCTAGCCCTACGGCGAGTTTGAAGCGTGACTCACTTCGGTTAGCTGGGGGAACCGAGTCGAGCATATCCAGCGTTTTACTATTGCAGTCCCTCTCGTATTCAAACCACATTCGATAGCGTTCAGCTATTGGCATGGGTACGCCTCCTGGTAAGTAAAATACAGTGAAACTGGCTTATTAACTGCTGTGATTACCATGATTATTTTACAGGTTTATTTATGAAATGCAACAGATC
>JAJZFK010000047.1 GCA_021805405.1 bacterium | reverse complement strand
TGCGTCCTCTGCGTCCTCTGCGTCCTCTGCGTCCTCTGCGTCCTCTGCGTCCTCTGCGTCCTCTTGGAAGGATGACAGAATATGAAAGGATCCTACTACTATGCAGAGTTTGTGTAACGGTCTCAGTGCAGCCACTGTATTTGGCCGCTTCCGGGAAGTACTTGTTCTCCTGGCTTTGGGAATTGTAACGCTATTAGCTCCACGATCCGCAGCAGCCGAGCAGGCGTGGATAACCGGATCAAGCATCCTCCCTGGATCACATGTTGGGTTGAATGCAAACTATACACTTACGGTAACTGGTGATGCGGGGTCAAACGGTGTCTACACTTTGAACATCATGGATGACAACACTGGTGGTGAATACAGCTGGTCCGCCCACGGCATTGGCCCATCGGCTATTCACACGTTTACAGTGGTTAATCAGGCCGACGGCTCGTATTGGTGGACGCCCGGCATGGCAGACGCCTACGATCACTACCTTATCTGGTACTACCAGATGTACGGAGCATTTACAACTCCTTAATTCCTCGATAACGTGAAGAGGCTGGCGTAACCGCCTCTTCGCGTGTCATTTGCGAAAGGTTGTGTCGCCATGAGAACCTGCCGACTTACACATCACCTCTGCCTGGCCCTGGTGCTGTACTTTCTAACCCCGCTCATCTGCGCGAATGCTGCTGTTACCACCACCAGTATCACCTATTGGGAGACCAAAACCGAGTTTAACGGACCTTCACAGTATTCGAGTCTGGACTACTTCTCGTCCAACCCGCTCGGACCACACGTGCAGATCTACATCCTAAATGGCAAATCTACCGTGCAGTTTATCCAGGAGAATGGCATCAAATGGGTGATAATCAGTCACATTGCAAAAATAGACATGCCAGACCTTGTCGCGCGAATTAAGGTGCTGATCAAGCGGCTGGGTAAAAAGCGGGTAAAACAGCTCTCATACTGGCCTGTGGAAGAACACGACTATCCGTTTAATAAGCACACCTACTTTCAGCCCTACATTTCTACCGGCATGTACTTAAAAAACGCGAATGACCTAAAACCCGCAAGGCACGCAAACTACCTGGGACATCCATGTGTTGTCCTCAAAAGCCCTGGAGACCCGGGTGACAACGGAACCGATCACTTCGAATATTGGATGGACCTTCACACCCACATGATATGGCGTGTCGATTATATCTTCGTTCCAGCGCGAGGCAATGCCGCACCGCCATCGCGACAAACTAGCCGCATCCTTTGGATGAAACGTATTAGCCGTATTCCAGCGCAGCTACTCAGGTTCCCGTCAGGTACCCGCGTTATTGTGCCAGCCTGCATGGGTAACATTAAGGTGCCAACGGGCGGGACACGCATGCACCTCCCACCTGACGCTGCGTACCTCGGATTCTCGCTGAAACCAGTGCTGGCAACCGTTCGCACACTCAACCCCGCGAACAGGGCCAACAATGTTCCTACTGCCACTGGTGCAGCACCGAAGGACAAGAAATGAGAAATTACATCGCAACAGCTGTATTCAGCTTGTTAGTCTCGTTAGCCGCCGGCCAATGCACGGCCAGTCGGCGTGGTGTTCCTGCCTCTGATCAACGCCTGCTCCAACCAATCACAATAGCCTCACGGGGAATGTCACTACAGACAGCGCTGCGCCTCTTCTCACAACAAACCCACGTCGCTTTAAGTATAGATAGTGCGCACCGAGGCTTTGAGAACATTCTGTTTGCTCACAACCTGCCCTTACGAAACATGATGATCGCCGTAGCCTGGGCAAACAGAATGACGTGGCAGAAAAAGGGGACGGGCTACCTGCTCACACAATCACCGGGCGAGAAGGCCGTTGAGACAGCCGCCGTATGGCACGCACACACACGCCAGCTTTTCTTCCGTCAGGCTCAAATCAGCTCCTTCACTACTGCCGTTCAACAGTTTATTGCAGAACCTCAGCCCACCAATCCTGCGTGGCAGATGCTGAATGCAATGGATGCTCCCACGTTAGCAGCACTGGAGTCGCTTGGAGACAACACCATGGCGGTGTTTTCAGCGGGCGGCACAGCCCGAACGTTTCGCAACTACCTGTTCGGGTTAACACCCTGTCGCAGCCTTCCTGTTAACGTACAGAACGAGCTGGCCAACTACATCGTATGGCAGCACCGCTCAATAACAAAGGACCTACATTTTCCCTTGCCTGCGTTTCTTACCGCGCCTTCACTATCGTCCGACACGTTCGGGTTCTTCACATATAATGGATTTCTAAACTTTGCCATTGCCACAGGCGGCAACGGGCACGTATGGTGGGGTCCCGACCCACTTGCAGCACGAAAGCCGATTTCCGGTTACGACATTAACAACGACGACTCGGATCCTCAAGTGGTGAAGTTGCTACCCAAAGCAAGGTTCGACCAGGTTGAGCCAATTCCTGCACGTCTGCAGCGGCCATCGCTTCACTTTACAACTAGCCAATACCTCCCGGATCTTATGCAGCAGTTCCACCTAACTACGGGTGCCGCAGTGGTCTGCACGCGATTTGTCAACAGTCTTTCCACCCGTTACCAGGGGCTTCTCACCTATCACGACGAATTTACGTTGCCAGATGCGATACAGGAGGTAGACCGCGCCTTTGGTTACCATTCTGCGTGGTTTGGCGGCATGCTGGTTAACAGAACCACAGACCCTGGGCGCGACATATACAACGAACCTCCCGCAGGCTTGATGGGGCGCATGGCGGCATTTGCAATCGGTAAAGGTCCGCTCTCGCTGGCTGACGTTCAGAGCCTTGGCAGGCTTGACTATCGACAAAGGACTAATCTCTGGTGGTATGTGGTAGCCGCAAAGGATTTTCACACCACAGGGTACAAAATTGGGCCCAATTGGCGCGCCGCCTTTATGAAGCTTTTCGGATCGCTTACAGAAGCGCAGTTGGTGGCTGCCGAAAGCCCTGCAGGCATACCCGCTAAGCAGCTTACAGCCGCGCAGCGCATGCAGCTTATACTCGCCACAGACTTGGGGCCGCTGCCGCTGCACCCTGCGCCAGTGCCTGTCGGCCCGCAGGCAGGATTTTACGTACACGTTGTCGGTGCGCCGTCATCCCTAAAGGCCATCCAGTTCACAGCCGCATACCCCTACCTGGGTAAACTGCGCGTAACGCCCTGGATCTTCACCGCGAAAATGGGGCAGAACTACCTCTCGGTGGCGAAAAAGTAGCCGGTCATTTCGCGTTTCTTAACGGAATGTTAACCTCAAGTTGTGGACTATTTCACACCTTGAGTGTGAACTATTTCACAGCGCAGGTAAATAAACTTGCATTATAATGAAATTGTGTTGATCAGGATCGCAGAAACCGGCCATGAAGTCCGGTCCTCTGCGTCCTCTGCGTC
>JAJZFK010000370.1 GCA_021805405.1 bacterium | reverse complement strand
AGCTATTCGAACACTTCGTGCAGTACGTTGGCTCGTCGCCGTTTATCGCACCTGCTATACTATGTCTCATCGCGTGGGTGCAGCTCGGGCTCGGTTGCTGGTACCCAATGGGTGGCACAGGCACTATTGCAGCATCTCTGGAGAAGCTCTGTCGCGAGTTCGGTGTGAGTATAAAAACGGGTACCGCGGTGTCAAAAATTGAGACGGCAGGTGACCGCGTAACCGGAGTGGTACTGGCTAACGGTACGGTAGAGAAATTCGATATCGTCGTTGCCAACTCGGACGTTGTGCGCACACTCGAGTCGATGATCTCGCACGACACAGCCTCCGAGTATCTTAAGCACCAGCGAAAACAGCTGGAACCCGCGTGTTCGGGAGTTGTGCTGTACCTGGGATGCAATAAATCGTGGTTGCAACTTGCCCATCACGACTTCTTCTTTTCTGCGGACAGCGACGCGGAATTTCGAGATATATACGAGCGCAAGGTGCCGCATGAGGATCCAACCTGCTATTTGGCAGTTCCGAGCGTTACAGACGCCTCTGTTGCGCCCGAAGGTTGTACTGCGCTTTACGTGTTGGTCCACTGCCCGTATGTCTCGGACGCATTCAACTGGGATACTGAAACGGCAAGGTATCGGGATGTCATCATCGATAAACTGGAGGTGCAGGGGTTGCCTGGTCTTCGGGATAGCATCCAGGTTTCGCATACCATAACCCCTCGTGACCTGGAATCGATGTATTGGGTTAACCGCGGTGCTATCTACGGAGTTGCAACCCAGAAGGGTCTTAATTCCGCATTTAAAACTGCTAACCGTTCATCTCAGTTACGAGGATTGTACTGGGCAGGCGGTAGCGTAAACCCTGGGCCAGGCGTCCCCATGGTACTCATGTCTGGTCAAATTGCAGCCAACTGCATCATTGAGGATTACGGTACGCCAGCGTCAACCACCTTCACAGCGGCTTCTGGCGCACGTTAAACGGGAACCTAAACATGTTTAGATTGTATGAAACTGATAAACTGGCGCTCAGCCGTACACCGCGGGACCTCTACGAGTCCCTGGAGTTTCCAGCGCCGTATGCAAACAGACCCTATTGCTACATCAATATGGCCTCTACGCTGGATGGGAAAATTGTGGTGGGGCAGCCTAACGGCACTGCGGCTGGTGTAGGTTCTAGTATGGATCAGCTGCTGTTTCGCCGGCTACAAAGCCACTGCGATGCCGCCATCATTGGGGCAACCACACTGCGAGCAAGCAACGTTATCTATCCGCCAGAAACTATTAGAATGGTGATAACGGCGTCCGGCTCGGTGCCTCTTGGCAACAGGTTCTTCACGGACGCTCCAGAGCGCGCTTATATTGTTTGCCCTGCAAGTGCGTCACATCACTTCGCGGCTCTTCCAACCAAAGGGCCCCACCTCATTGTCGCTGGCGACGAGGTCGTGGATTTTCCTTATCTTATGAACATCGTGCGTAATGAACTGGGTGTAAAACTTCTGTTGTGCGAGGGTGGCGGAACGATTAACGAGCAGCTCATTAGGCATGATCTCGTAGATGAACTGTTCCTTACTCTCGCCCCCAAGTTAAAAGGTGGTGCAAATTTGCACACCATTATGGATGGGTCGGGTTTTCCACCGGGAGAATTTGCGAGTTGTAAACTCCTCGCAGTGCTTGGGCATGAGAGCGAGCTATACCTTCGCTACAAGATTGTCACCCGCTAAACGCGGGCGACAATAACCTCGCCCATTCATGAATGCCAGTAACCGCGGCAGGTACGGACGCTCGGTAGCTACGAGTTTTTCAGCCACTTCGTGAGCCAGGCAAGCGAACGCTCCAGCCTGTCGATACGGAGGTCTGGTGGGCCATTGCGTGACATGCCGTGCGATGTTTCCACCGGGTAGCGCACAAACTCTACGGTCTTGCCCATGTGCCTTAGGGCGGCGAACAGCTCCTCCGATTGACCAATGGGACATCGCAGATCGCCGTCGCTGTGAATGAGTAGCAACGGCGTAGTGATGTTGGCAGCGAAGGTTAATGGCGAGCATGCCTGAAGCGGCTGTGGATTGTCCCACGAATTGCCCTCAAAGTTGAGGCCGTGCCTCCATGCGAAATCGGTGGTGCCGGCCATGCTGACGTTAGCGGCGACCAGCCTGTCGGCAATTGCGCATGCAAAGCGGTCCGTGTGTCCCACTGCCCACGCGGACATGTAACCGCCGTAACTGCCGCCCATTATCGCCATCCTGTTAGCATCAATCCCCGGCAACGAAGCACCGTAGTCCGCTGCAAGCTGTACATCGTCCCAATCTACTGTGCCCCAGGCGCGATGAATAGCGCGGGTGTGCCCCTCGCCGTAACCCTTGCTGCCCCGTGGGTTTGTGTAAAGCACTACGAATCCATTTGCAGCAAGAAACTGGAGTTCGTGGAAAAATGTGTGTCCATATTGTGTATGTGGGCCGCCGTGCACATACACAATAAGCGGCGTGCTACTGCCATGGTTGTATTGGGGTGGATAGAGCACCCAGCCATGCACCGATCCACCCTTACGGTGAATTTCTACGGCCACTGGCTTGGCAGGTGTAACCTCCGCAAGGAAGTTGGCATTCATCGCACTAATCTGCTGCGGGCTATCGATGAGTGGAAGGCGCATGGAGTAAAGCTCCAGCGGTGTTACGTCATTACCGTGCGTGTAGACTACCAGGCTTCCGCCAGGAGCCATGTGGTACCCGCCTAACTCACTGTGGGGATCGGATATGGGTAATGGCTCAGATTCTCCATCTGTTCCGCACCCATAGAGCCGCACGGAACCGAATATGCTCACGGGAAACAGTATCCTGTCGCTGGAAGGCAGCCATTGCAAAGCCTGGCCCACGCCGCTCATGTGGCAATCGCCAAGCGTTAAATAACCCACCTCCAGGTCGTAGGCACCGGTGAGATCAATCCAGGAGGAGCTGCCCCTGGCGGGGATAATCATGACTCGATCGTTTCGAGTTCCCCAGTTATCTTCCGGATCCGTATTGCCTGTAAAGGCAAGAAGTTCACCAGAGGGCGACCAGCTCAGGTTTGCCTTGCTTCCCGGGGGGCAGTCGAGTGAAACTGCTTCACCGCCACAAATCTCAACCACCCACAGCGAATCGCTCACGGTGAGTCGGTCACTCTCCGGGCGCCGATCACTAATATAGGCAAGACGGCTCCCGTCTGGCGACCACGTAACACTATGGCACTCGAATTTGCCATCCGTAATGCGTTTGCAGGAGGATCCGTCTGTCGCAACTACCCAAATCTGGCTATACTCACCGTCAAGAAAGCCAAGTCCGTCCGATCGGTAATTCAGGCGGGTATGCACACGCACCGGCGATGAACGAAAGTTCTCTGAACGCGCCTTTACT
>JAJZFK010000225.1 GCA_021805405.1 bacterium | reverse complement strand
CCTCTTTGTAGCTTCCGGAGCGATGAGTGGCCAGGCTCCCTTGTGTCGCAGCTTCTGCAGTGCGGTTTATCCCTTTACACACTAGGGCCATCTGCTGCCATCGCTCCCTCCGGCTTTGACCACTGTTTTGCGGAGCGGCTGGGCATTGCTGGTACACGTCAACTCCTGCCTGCTTCGGTAGAACCTGAAATGAAGCTTGTGGTGTTTGTTCCTGTAGAAGCCGTTAATCGTGTACTTTTGGCTCTTGCAGAAGCTGGCGCTGGCGTGATTGGAAACTATACTCATTGCGCCTTTGAAACTCTAGGAACCGGCAGCTTTATTCCTGGACCCGGCAGCCAACCGTCAACGGGCACGCCAGGTCGGTTCAAGTCGGTGGAAGAAGTACGGTTGGAAATGCGCGTGCCACAGCGCGAATTGAGCGGCGTACTTGCCGCGCTCCTGGATGTTCATCCTTACGAGGAACCAGCGTACGATATCTATCCACTTCGAAACCCCGGTGCTGTTTTCTCGCGAGGCAAGCTGGGCGAGCTTCCCTTACCGGTGTCAATGGTTACGGTACTCGGCCAGATTGAAGATGCTCTGCACTCATATGGTTCTAATCGTCTGCGCAGTTACAATGTACAAAACAGATCCGTGCGAAATGTCGCTGTAGTAAGCGGCGAATCGGATAACGGCACAACGGTGCAGGCTGCGTTGCGAGCCAATGCAGATGTCGTTATACTAGGGAGTGTTTCGCAGCAAGACCAGATGATGGTGGACGGCCACAACACTGCGCTAGTGGATACCGGGTATGCTCCATCGCTCGCCCCTGGGCTTGAGCGACTGGCGGCACAACTTAGAAATACCTTTGGCGCTGAGGGGTTGCGGGTACTATGTGCCGGCCGTGGACACTAAGTAATGGATAATCTCATCGTCGATAGGTCTAATAGACTGGCTCCTGCCTCGTATAAGCTTTGTGGCGTCACCATATCGCCTCCAGTTGTTCTGGCGCCCATGGCAGATATCACGAATGGATCCTTTCGCCGAATTGCCCGCAAAATTGGTGGTGCGGGCCTCGTTGTAACAGAACTGATCTCCACCGCGGCCCTTCATTTTGGCAGTAAGCGGACTCATGAGATGTTTGATATTACAGACGACCAGCATCCCGTGGCTGTCCAGCTATTCGGATCTGATGCCCATCACATGGCAGAGGCCGCGAGGATTGCAGCGGCTGCTGGGGCGGACATCATCGATATCAACATGGGCTGCTGGGTTCCCAAGGTATGCAAAACTGGCGCAGGTGCTGCGATGATGCGCGATGAGGATACTGCCTGCCGAGTCACCGAAGCAATTGTAAAGGCGGTGCCGCTACCAGTTACGGTGAAGATGCGAGCCGGGTGGGATTATGGTCACTTTGCAACCGCGGGCCTTGCAGTGCGCCTGCAAAATGTGGGAGTTATGGGCATTGCATTGCACGCTCGTTATGCTGTGCAAGGACATACCGGTAGCGCGGACTGGCGGCTTATTGCCGCCATAAAGGATGCCGTTACTATCCCAGTTGTTGGTAACGGCGACATCAAGTGTGCCAATGATGGGCTACGGATGTTCCAGGAGACAGGGTGTGATGGTGTGATGGTGGGGCGAGCAGCCATTGGAAACCCGTGGCTGCTACGCGAAATTGCAGCATTGCTAACAACAGGAGTTGTTCCACCACCGCCTACTCCGCAACAGCGCGTACAAACTGCACTGGAACATCTGGAGGATCTTGCTGCGACAATAGGTGAGCCGCGTGCCGTGCGCCACCTTCGAGGCCAGCTTCCGCACTACGCTCGAGGTCTTCGAAACGCCGCCCGTTTGCGGGAGCTCATGCACTCGGCAGAAACGCTAGGTGATGCGGCAGTAGCGTTTAAAGTGCTCGAACCGTTTGCCACTGACGAAGCGGCTGACGAAGCGTAACCAACCCTTACTTACAGGTTATCATGCTCATGAGTATGCTCAACACCATGACCGTGGGGGTGCGTGTGCAACGTAGATCCATGTCTGTGCAGGTGCTCGTGTACCAGGTTAACCTGAACTAGTAGCTCCATGTTATTGCCTAGTTCTCCAGCAGGCAGAACAGCGGCTATGGTATGGTCCTCGCGAAAAACGATGACAGTATCCGCTATCTGTGCGACGGTTTCAAGATCATGAGTAGCTATAATAAATGTTTTACCTGCTTCATGCAGTCTGTTGAGAAGGTCAAGCAGCCATGACTGGGCGCGCGGATCGAGTGCCGCAGTGGGCTCGTCCATAAGTATGACATCGGGATTTGTCGCGAGCGTACAGGCTAACGCAACACGCTTTTTCTCTCCGCCAGAAATCTGGAAGGGTGCGCGATTTATGAGGTGCTCTATACCCGTCAGTTCGGCAACGCTCTTCACACGTGCCTCTACTTCCTCAGCAGTAAGCCCCATATGCACTGGACCAAACGCCAGTTCATCGGCTACTGTGGGCGAGAAGAGTTGTGCGTCCGAGTTCTGAAAGACAAAACCAACCCGTCGCCGAAAAAGGTGCGCATTCTGATCTTTGTCTAGTCGTTCTGCGGTTAGAGGCTCTCCAAACGCCTCTACCACGCCGGACGCGGGGTACTGCAAACCTCCCATAATTTTAAGGAGCGTGGACTTTCCGCAGCCGTTAGCGCCAAGCAGGGCAACGCGTTCCCCCGGTTTTACAGAGAACGATATCTCGTTTAAAGCGATTTGCCCACCGTCGTATTTAAACGTTACATTAGTAAGGCGGTAAAGCGGTAGCACCGCAACTGAAGGGTCTACACTAGCCATTAAAGTGCGCTCCTATCGATAATGCGATAGCTATTACACAGGCACCGGTAACCCACATTTTGTCGCGTCGATTCCAGATCGACTGGGACAATACCTTGATTTCGCCGGTGTATCCGCGTGCGGTCATTGCAGAGATTACCTCATCGGTTAGGGCGAGCGTCTTGCTGAAAAGTACTCCAATACCGCTGCCTACAAATCTGCGCGCTTCCCCATCAAGTACCCTGCCAACGGTGCGGCTCTTTCGTGCCGTAAACATGTCATCGGCTATTTGCATAAGCACAGTGATATACCTGTATGTCATGGCCATGAGTGCTACGAAGATGGAGGGAGCCTTTAAGCTTCGCATTGCAGCTAGAAGTCTGTGCCACGGTGTAGACATCGTAAGCAGCACTGCGAGTGACACGGTTACTGAAACCCGCATGATGAGGAGCGCAAATGCGGCGAAGCCAGTATAGGTAATCGCGACGAAGGGTTGATGAAGTAAAACTACCAAGGGCATACCGGGCGACGCAAAGCTGAAGATAAGCGGTAGCGCTATTCCTCCAACGAAAAGCGGTGCAGAGAGCCATACTCGCCGGTTAAGCACCGATAACGGTAT
>JAJZFK010000533.1 GCA_021805405.1 bacterium | reverse complement strand
AGGAAGTCGCCCGCAATGAAGGCCGTAGGCAGGTGAGTGCGCTTGCACCAATTGTCAAGCACTGCGGTATATGATGCGTCGGTATTTTCGTGTGCAAGGCAAACTGAGCCTGGTTCAATAGCGAGGTGGTGCTTCTGCATGGAAGCAAACCAGGCCTGTAAACGTTCAAATTGGTCTGGTACTGTTGCCTGAAGAGATATGAAACCAATTGAACGGTGGCCGATATCTACAAGATGCTCTACGGCCTGGCCAATTCCCATGTGGTTGTCTGAGGAAATAGAGGGCAAATTGTGTTCCTCAAGGATGCCAGGTACGGCTACTACAGCGATGCCCTTGTCCCGCAGATGTTCCAATATGAGACAGTCGCTATATTGGGGGCGAAGGGCCAAAAGTCCGCGTGCCCCTGTCTCGCGCATGACCTGCTCGCAATCGTCCATCTCAGTCGTTCGAAAGTGAACTTCTAACTGGAGGTCTGCACACGCCTGCTCTATTCCTGAAGTGAGGTCACCGAAGAATTCACCAGATTTGCGCGAAAGTCTAACGTCAGTGGGTTTCCAAACAACGGCGATACGCATTAATGCTGCTGTTGTTGAGATGACCGTAGTACGTTTACCGTTGGTACCGCTTACCACCCCTTCCCTGCTTAGCTCCTGCAGCGCTCTGTCTACTGTGGCGCGCGCAGTGTTATACCGCATTGCCAGTTCAATCCTGGTTGGCAAGGTGTCGCCGGTTGCAAGACCTTCGGTGGCGATCTGCTGAAGTATGTCGTTTTTAATCTGCTTGTATAGGGGCAGTGGCCTCTCTTCAGCTTTTCGGGCACCCATAACAGATATCCTCATTTGAAATGACTGGTCAACTATAGAATGATTAGGCATTTGCATTATAACACGCCAATTTGCATATGTCAACGCAATTAGTCGCATGGAAATCGATATTTTTGCCGTTGTTTGTGTGCTTTTTGTACGTTTCTCAATTTGCGTGAAGCTATTGCGCCAATTTGGTGGCTAAGCACCATTAGCAATGGCAATGTGGTGATACGAACAGCGAGACCTTGGTGGCTAAAGTTTGGACATGTTTAGGATGAGCATTAGGCACTTCACCGAAACTCGGTTGGGTGAAACGCGCCATGTTTATCGTTTTAACGGCACAGCATTTAACGAAGTCGATTAATTTGTAGGGCACGTGCGGTCGCCAGTTAGTTAACGCGTTCGCTATTTGTCCTGGCTAGAGGTCTGCATGTCCACCTCTGTAAGGCGTTCACCCCATACTTCTTGACAGGGTCTAGTGCGTGCGGTATACTTTAGCGGCCGCCCAGGTGGTGAAATGGCAAACACGCTGGCTTCAGGTGCCAGTGCTCGCAAGGGCTTGGAGGTTCGACTCCTCTCTTGGGCATCAAACGAAATGGACATCTCTCACAAAGTTGAGGGATGTCCTTTTTACATTTTGATTGTTTTCCCATTCAAGGCAGGAAACGTGAAAGCATCGTTACATCGACGGCTGGTCGCTAGACTGCATTGTACAGCAACGACCAGCCATTCAATGATTGCGCCGATAGGCGGATCAGAGCAAACGAAGTCCGGAACCTTCGAGAATAACATGCTTAGATCGGCAGCACGGCGTACGTTGGGGTTCGCGAATTGGCACGCTCTCCTCAAATTAAACATACTGCAAATAGTATGCCAACAGTTGCCATAGATTAAATTTTGATGAAGATTTCGAGGTTCCTGGCTTGACTTCCCCTTTAAGTTTTTCACTAACACCTGTCTTGCGATAAAATTTCAACCATGTATTGTTTAGACTTGGTGCAGCCGTACTGTTCACCATTATTTCGCAACGGTGTCACGTTACGGGCTTCATATTGCGTGTGCCGAACCTCGCTTCTTTACCGTTGCAACTGAGAAACTTGTGTAGCGAAAAGGTAAATTAATCAATTTTCGAAGAGTTGGATGTCCGCCACGGTTACCCTTCGCTGTACACCACGGGCATTAAGAACCAAAAGGAGCGAAAAATATAGTAAGATTATCAACATAGCATGCTCTATGAGCAACGTATGCTTCTTACACAGATTTCGACGGAGAGATGACTTACGGAGTTAGAACAGGCCAATTCGCACCAGAGTGGCAGTGCTGCAGAGACCGCTTTGGAAAATAGCAATCTCGTGCTGGATACGGCAAACCGAGTTGCACTGGATATTCTTGCAAGCAGGACGGGGGTGGAAGCCCTAACGCATATAGCGGAGGCTGCGCGCCGCTTATCTGGAGCTAGTTATGGGGCTTTAGGTGTAGCGCGTATCGACAAGCAGGGGCTCATGGAGTTTGTTACCGTTGGTCTAACCCCTGCGCAGGAGGCCCTAATTGGCGATCGTCCGACAGGCAAAGGACTTCTTGGTTTACTGTTAAAGCGAGTGGAACCCCTACGAATCAGTAATATTGCAGACCACAGTCAGAGCGCGGGTTTTCCTCCTAATCACCCGGGTATGCAGAGTTTTCTTGGTGTACCCATTCGCCGGGGTGAAACGTGCCTTGGGAGCCTCTATCTTACGAATAAACAGAACGGCCAGCTATTTACTGAGCAGGACGAAATTGCTGTTCAGGCATTAGGAGCGTATGCTGCTGTTGCCATACATAATCTACATATGCTCGCGAGGCAGAGGTCACTTGTTAGTGGTCTGATTGCAGCGCAAGAGGAAGAGCGCCGTGCAATCGCCTACGAACTGCACGACGGTCTCACCCAGTATGTTATGGCGTCACACGCTCATCTGGAAAGCTTTCGTGCGGCCTGGTCTGGCCCAGATCAGGATCGCGCTGCCCGCGAACTAGACCGCGGCCTGCGGTACCTTAAGGACGCGGTTGTAGAGTCACGGCGGTTGGTGAACGGGCTTCGAACTCTTGCGCTAGATGACCTGGGCCTTGCAGGTGCTGTTGAGCAGTTGTGCGCAGAGGAGAAACTGCGAGCAGGGTGGATAGAGCTGGACTTTATGCACAATATTGCTGGTCAGCGGTATGCAAAAGTGTTGGAAACAGCGATCTACCGTGTTGCACAGGAGGCGCTTACCAATGCCCGTAAGCATGCCAAAGCTAGTCGCGTACGGGTTTTGCTGCTTCAGGATGACGACGATGCCTCACGCCAGCCGGTGGTGTCACTAGAAATCAGGGACTGGGGATGCGGGTTTGTAGTAGATGAGAAGACAGGAGACTATGCACACGTCGGGCTTCAGTCAATGATTGAGCGCACCAGCCTGATGGGTGGTCAGTATTCTATTGAAAGTGCGCCAACTCGTGGCACCATAGTGAAGGCAACATTCCCGGGTATACCGGTGCAGGAGGATTTTGAGGCATGACTTATGCCGAGGATGCAGGTGCGAATCACAAGGTTCGTGTACTTTTGGTTGACGACCACGCCAT
>JAJZFK010000318.1 GCA_021805405.1 bacterium | reverse complement strand
TAACATAATCGTTGAGGATGGTTGATTAATTGCTGCGAGAGTAATTGGTGGCCCAAACGCATTCCCGTTTTGCTGAATGTTGGAACAGTCTCCGTTACTCTGATTGAAATAGCTTGCATTATAGCCATACTGCACAAAGTAACGCCAGTTGGCCCACCACTGAAATTGCGGGTGATTCCACGAAATAGGTAACCGGTTTCCGCCGCCAGATGGACAATACATGATGTCCCAGCTCTTCATATATGGCTGAATGCGATCTGTCCAGATTGACCAGTCGTTCCAGTCAATTGCAAGAACTACTTTTTCGTCATAGTCCTGGGTGTACATCGCCATGGCAGTTGCCAATTCCTTAGAATTAGATAGGCACACGACCTGCCTTGCTTTTTCCCGTGCCTGAGCAAACACCGGGAAGAGAATCGCCGCTAAAATTGCAATAATCGCAATAACGACGAGTAGTTCAATGAGGGTAAAACCATGCTTAATGTGAGATTGCATAACTTTCTCCTGCAAAACCCGTGCCTAAAACAGTGGTCTCAGCAAGGAAGCGGTAGGGGAAAAGACCGGGTTGATGCGGTTTACAAACATAATGAATGCTGTGAGGATTGGCAACTAGCCATCCAACACTACGAATATTGAACAAGCACCGCCTGTACAGCTGCAACTACATGCGCGGACCTACAGGAGTTGGGGATTTGTTCTGTTTCGCTAATCCATTATAGGTCGTTGATGTGATTTTGTCAACATTTATTTCAAGGAAGTCATTATTTGGAAGTAAGTTTATGTAGTTTGTATATATTATTGTCTATTAGTGATACATAACGTAATTAATCAGACAACTTATGATTACATATTTAACTAATGAGTGGCGCCACAGGGCTCATTTTGGTTGGCCATGTCGGCCAAATTATCAAGACTAGTCTGCTGGAATCGGCATACAATCCCCACTTGCGGGGTGGTGAAGGCAAACGGTTAATAAACTCTTCCAAGACTAACTGTCGCGATCGAACGATCGGGACAACGGTACAAATCTACGAACAGGGGGTGGCAAACGGTTTGTTCAATTGTGCTGCACATGCACAGGTGGCCGGGCATCCTGTAAGAGACTTACGGCCACCTGCTTGCGGCACTACTTTTTGCCCGGATGAGGTGCTCCACCCATTCCCGGTGGTGCCTTTGGTATATGCTTGTTGAGCATTACCTCTGGCTGAAGGTTAGGGCTAGATGGTGGTGGTGCCTTTGTGAGCAGCGGATTCGCCTGGTGACTACACCCCGTTGTAGTACACACTGCCAATGTGAGTACCACACTACAGGCGGATAATCCAGCAAGCGTTCTTCTGGTTGGTCGGCTAATCATTGTAGGTCCCACAGATACTGCGACCTGTCCACGATATAGATATTTCCAGGTTGTGATGTTGCTAGGTTCCAGTTGGTACCTGCAGCGAGCGCGCCGGGAAGCATGTATTTAGAGTGACCATCGGCAAATGTAACATTACCACCACCATTATGCCTTGGCCTAAAGAACCCCATTTTAGTAACAGCCGTCGAGCCGAGGCCACCATACCACAGTGAATCTGGCCCAAATGCACCCCAGTCTCCGTATGTGCAGGAGTCGTTCGCGGTCCATCCACCAGGTGGATAGACGATCAGCGTGCCAGTACCGTCTACAAAGTCAGGTTCTGCATCCTGACCGGTTTCAGCGAGCATAATGGTAGCGGCAGGCTGGTTCACCGCTGCCAGTTTTGATGGCGGTCCAAAGGCATTACCACTTATCCCCAGGTTCGAGCAATCTGCAGAAGCCAGATTGAAATAGGTTGCATTGTATCCGTACTGCACCCATAATCCCCAATTTCCCCACCAGTTATATTGTGGGCCAGCGGCATACCACGAATTGGGCATCCTCTTGGAGGTGCCGGATGGACAGTACATGATGTCCCAGCTCTTCATATAGGGCTGAATGCGGTACGTCCAAACCTGCCAATCGTTCGTTTCGATTGCAAGCACATAGGTCTCGTCATAGTCCTGTGTGTACATCATCATCGAGGTACTAATCTCGTTTCCGTTGGAAAGGCACGCCACCTGTCTTGCTTTTTCCCGTGCCTGCGCAAACACAGGGAACAAAATTGCCGCCAGAATAGCAATAATTGCAATAACCACAAGCAATTCGATGAGGGTAAACCCACGCTTCATTTGAGGATGCATAACGTTCTCCTACAAACCCGTGTCCGCGAATTTGAAATCACTTACAAAACAGTGAAAGCAAAGACCGGGTTGGTGCAATTTGCAAACAGATCTATTGCGATGAAGAAAGGCTGCGCCACCAATCTGCACATCGAAGACTAAACTACTGGTTCGCCCATGCAGCAGCCGAAAGTAACCAAGGCTCGCACCGGACAATACCTTTGTTTAATATCTATACTCCATTATGGGCCATTGTTACAGCTTTTGTCAACATTGTATTCAATTTGGCAATTTTATGTTACTTTTAGTTCCCTATGTTGTCCATAATTACCACCACTTGCAATTATATTGACTTTGGTTGAATATTTATTTTCCTAATTAGTTCTGTAGAGCTGTTCGCTACACATACTTTAATACGATTAATAATGCTTTGGTTGGTAAATGGCACTATGGGTAACCGCTTTCATATTCCCATTTTGCTTAAAGTGAGGACGAAGAAACGGCGTTAACACCTTCTTAATGCAGATTGAAGTATCCTACTAAATGACGATTGAACAGCGTTATGAGGACCAATATTATCCATGAAATCATCTTGCCGCGCTTTCACATTGCTGGAACTGCTGGTGGTTGTGGCTATCATATCCATCCTGGCTGCCCTTCTGTTCCCCGTGTATGCCCAGGCGCGCGACAAAGCCCGTGAAACTCAATGCCTTACCAACCAGTTTCAGTTGGGTCTAGCAATGCAGATGTACGTGCAGGATTACGACGACAGGCTTTTTCCATGTGTAAGGTGGACGGGCAATGATCCTTTGAATGTAAGCGTTTTTTCGCGGGCATTGGGCGCAAATACAACACCACAACTCATTCCGGGGAGTGCAGGCGGGTTCGGGCTCTTGTGGTACAACCTCATGGAGCCCTACGCGCACTCCACGCAGATATTTAGATGTCCGGATGACGATCACCCAACTCCTAGCCCATCACCTAGTGGCACATCGTTGTTTGCGCGCTCATATGTTGCGATGAGGCCTGTGGAAGACCTTGCATTACCCCAAATCGATAAACCGGCTCTAAGCATGGTTCTCACCGAGAAATGGGGAGTTGCTGCTAATGGACAACCGATTACGGACTGCTGGGTGGAACCCTTCAACGGTGATTTCAACGTGGCCGCATCCACCGGGAAGATGGCACTGGCAGGAAACCGACATGATGGCGGGTTGAATTGCACATTCTTCGACGGACATGCAAAGTGGCTCTCTGCATCAACGATCGACAGCAGCAAAGACCTAACGGGATGCACGCTCGTACATGCATATCCATGGAATGACATGTGCGACCGAACACTAAAGGGGTGTACAAATACTGCTGACGACCCCACCGCTGGAGGTAATATATGCAACCAGTTCACATACCAGTAATACGCGAGCGTTCCAGAGGAAGTGCTGCCGGTTCGGATTTATAAAGTGCATCGTTCTAACTCCCTCAACACAGGTGTAAACCAGTGGTCCACAGATAGCGTTGTGCAACCCGTAAATTACACTGGCTTATGAAGGAAGTCATAATTGTGACGATGACCGCGCGGCATAGTCCCACAACCAATGTGACCATGGCCTATGATTACAGAAAACATGGTAGGCTAAGGAAACACAAACGTCCCGGGAGGAATCGATGATGATTCCTCCCGGGACGATGCGATAACCCAGATCGATATTGCGATACTTGCCGATTACGAAAGTACGGCGAACGGCGCTTCCAGAATCTTCTTTAGTTCATTGAGGAACTTCGCTGATACAACACCGTCCAGAATGCGATGATCCGCACTAAGGGTCACTTTCATGCGTGACGCAATGCGCACCGTGTCATCAGGGTTCACCACATAGTCACGGCTTACGCCACCAACTGCCAGGATGGCCGCTTCCGGAGTATTTATGATGGCGGTGAACTGGTCCACGCCCATCATTCCCAGGTTGGATATACTAAAGGTAGACCCGCTGAATTCGTCTGGCTTTAAAGTTCCAGCCCGCGCTTTCCCTATGAGAGCTTTTGCCTCTACCGAGATCTGGCGGAGGGTCTTTGTGCCGCAGTCGCGAACTACCGGGATGATCAGCCCATCGTCAATTCCTACCGCGACGCCGACGTGCACAGCATGGTACCGCTTGATCGTGTTGTCGGGCGTCCAGGAAGAGTTTACCTCCGGCACCCGGGATATTGCGATTGCGCATGCTTTTACGAGCAGGTCATTAACAGTAACCTTGCCCTCAGGATTATCCTTGTTTAGCTCTTTCACCATCGCGAGCGCACGATCCATCTCAATAACCATCGTGGTATAGAAATGAGGGATCTGCTGAGTGCTCTGCTGTGTCCGGCGTGCGATGGCGTCACGCATGCGGGTAGGTTTGATCTCGTCAAATCCTGTTGTCCTGGTGGTACCAGACCGCTCTACGACCGGTGCCGTAGAAGCCGCTACCGGTGCTGCAGCGGCCAATGGCTTCGTATCAGCGAGGAACGCCGCAACATCTCGTTCAACTATCCGGCCACCCGGGCCCGTTGCCGTAACCAGCGCCGCATCTACGTTTAGCTCCGTCATCATCTTGCGTGCGAGCGGCGAAGCCTTCACGCGGTCAGAAGAACCTGTAGCTTGTGCAGCAGGTGCCGAAACCACAGGTGCCGCAACGACCACAACCGGTGCATCTGCCTTGGCTTGCCCGTTACCGGTACCAGAGCTTGAGGCAACGGTGCCACCAGCTTCATTTACCAGGGCGATAACTGCCCCCACAGGCACGGTCTGCCCAACGGCTACCACAATTTTGGTAAGTGTGCCCGTTTCATACGCGGAAATCTCAACGTTGGCTTTATCTGTCTCAACCTCGGCAATGGGTTCTCCCGATGTAACGGAATCCCCCTCCTTTTTGAGCCAGACGTTGATGGTTCCTTCTTCCATTCCGTCACCCATTTTGGGCATTCGGATCTCTGCCATTTGTCTCCTCGAAATCTACGCCAGTGTGCGTTTCACCGCAGCTACCACATCGCTATCTGTTGGTATGGCAGCACGCTCCAGATTTTTGGCGTAGGGCATTGGTACATCGGCCCCTGCAATTCGTTCTACAGGTGCGTCCATCTGATCAAAAGCCATTTCGTAAATGCGAGCTGCAATCTCTGAACCGACCGATACATTACGCCATTCTTCCTGCGCAACCACCGCCCGGTGGGTCTTGCAAACCGACTCAACCACCGTATCCATATCCAGCGGAACAATTGTACGAAGGTCAATAACCTCGCACTCTATGCCCTCGGATGCCAAGGTTTCGGCTGCGCGCAAGCACATGTGAACGCCGCGTGAATATCCAATGAGCGTGCAGTCCTTGCCTTTACGACGCACTACTGCTTTGCCAAACTCAACCACGTGATCAGGATCGTCAGGCACGTCACCCTGCGTGCCATAAAGGCCAGCGTGCTCCATAAAGATAACAGGAGAGTCATCCCTTATCGCCTGCTTCAACAGGCCGTGTGCATCCGCGGGGGTGTAGGGCATTACCACCTTGAAACCGGGAGTGTGCGCGTACCAGGACTCCATACTTTGCGAGTGCTGTGCTGAAAGCTGTGTGCCCACGCCTGCCGGGCCGCGAAAGACTACAGGACAGTGAATTCTCCCGCCGGACATATAGGTGATCTTGGCGGCATGGTTCACAAGCTGATCCATTGCCTCCAACGCGAATGACCAGGTCATAAACTCTGCGACGGGCCTTAAGCCTGCCATCGCTGAGCCGGTTGCGAGGCCTGCAATTCCAATTTCACTAATGGGAGTGTCAACCACCCTCATCGGCCCAAACTTCTGCAGCAATCCTTCGGTTACACGATAGGTACCCTGATATTGCCCAACATCCTCCCCACAGATAAACACGTTAGGATCGCGCTCCATCTCCTGGGTAATTGCTAGGCGAATGGCCTGTAGATAACGCATTGTGGCCATGCGGCTAATTTCTCCTCATAAACTTAGGAATATACGTGGTCATATAGGCTGTCGAGGGCTGGCTCTGGGCTCGATTCTGCGAAGACAATAGAGGCATGCACCTCTTCCAGAACTTGCTTATCGATTTTTTCCGCCTGCTCTGGAGTTAAGTACCCTCTTGCTTCCATAGTATCGCGCAACTTGGCGATGGGGTCTCGCAGTTTCCATTCGGAGACTTCATCTTCTGTGCGATAAGTTTGCCAGCCCTTGGTATTGTCATCGCCAATACCGTGCCCCACATAACGATAGCAGTTAAGCTCCAGGAAATAGGGTTCGCCGGTCGTTCGAATGTGATCCAGAGCGCGATTAGCTGCCTCGCGAACGATGAGGAGATCCATGCCATCAACCTGCTCACCACGAATGCCATGTGCCTCGGCTTTTTTTACGAAATCTGGCTGCGCGGTAGATCGACTGACACTGGTACCCATAGCAAACTGATTGTTTTCGAGAATGTAAAGGACGGGTAGCTTGTACAGACCAACCATGTTAAACGCTTCGTGCACACCACCCTGGTTCATTGCACCGTCCCCGAAATAACATACACACACATTTTTAGAACCACGGTATTTAATAGCAAATCCAACACCAAGCGATACCGGAACGGGTCCGCCAACGATACCGTCACCGCCTAAAAATCCATGCTCGGGATCGATAAGGTGCATCGATCCGCCCTTGCCACCTGCACAGCCCGTGGCTCTACCCATAAGCTCGGCCATTACGGCGCCGGGTGACGTTCCACACGCTAAAGCGTGTGCATGGTCACGATACGTGCACAAAATGTAGTCGCCTGGGAGCTGAAGCTGGGGTATCACACCTGCCACTAGCGCTTCCTGCCCGTCATATCTATGAAGGTAACCACCTATTTTAGCTTCGTGGAATTTCTGATAAACAGACTCTTCAAACCTGCGGATTAACACCATTAGCCTGTAAAGCTCGGTAAGCTGTTGGCGCTGAATGTCATCCTCACTGGAACGTTCGGCTACGGTCTTTGCCATGAGCGGTATCCCCTCAGAGAATATCTATGCCGGCGTCGCTCAGTAATTTTCGACGCTCTTTGTCTGGTACTGAATGTGGCAGTACGTGGTTGTGGCAGCACATTTTTGCGTAGTGCCGCGTTTATTATACCGTAGTTAACCGTAAATCACCCATAACCCATTTCATATCACGGATGTTAACAGTACAAAGCGAGCCCTTAGGTCATCATCCCCATTGATATCGACATCTGCAAAACGTCCGTCAGTAACTGGCAGGTTTGGTGGAATAGATTTGTACTATGGCCATTACCAATCTTGCCGAATTACGCGCAGCGAGTTTATAAAACTTGTCGAACATGGTAGGTGTCTGTCTGTTTGCGTTATCGCTAATGCTGCGAATGGCAAGGAACGGCACATTCTGCTCCCAGCAGACCTGTGCAACTGCTGCACCTTCCATCTCTACCGCATCCGCATGGAAGTACTTGCGTAGAGCGTCATTCGTGTTCTGATCGGCCACGAACACATCGCCGGTCACGATAGTTCCCACAACAACGCGGGGCGTATGCGGACCACTACCAACGTCAATCGGCTCTTCGTGCATGCGGGATGCCGCAAGTTCAGCCGCCTTTAGCAGCCTTGGGTTCGCAGGAAAGTACATAGGATTCTGCTTGCGCTCCGCAATTCCGTCGGTGGGCTCGTGGCTCATACCTGTAGAATAGAGCGTTCCGAAGTCATGCTCCGCAGTCTTCGCGCCTATTACGACGTCACCGGGCTGAAGGTTTGGGTTTAGCGCACCCGCAGAGCCAGAAAAGATTATGCAGGCGGGGTGAAAATGCCCAATTAATATCGTCGCTGTCATTGCAGCGTTCACCTTGCCCACCCCGCTGCGTGCAACAACCACAGGAACTCCGTTAAGGACTCCGGTAACGTACGGCACATGCAGAACTACTACGTTCTTACGGTGAGTAAGATGTGGTAGTAGTGTACGCGTCTCGGAAGCCACGCCCAGGATCGCAATTGGGCCTGTGGCAGCACGGGCGGCAACACCGCCAACTACCGTTAGAACGATGGCTAGCGGAACCGACAGACATAACAAAGCATTCCTGGTACGCCCGGGGATGGACATTGCCGATCTCAATTTTGTACTCCGGTAGAGTGGTGAGAACACTAAATCCTCCTGACATGCCGAATAGTGGAATTTGCACACTGCACTAGCTTCAAGGCAGCTGTAGGGCGAAGGTTCGCTGCCGCTGTATTTGCCGGCTCTCAGTAAATGGGCAGCAGCGGCAATGGGATATTGCAGTCACAATGCGAGCTTTATCATCAGCACTGACGGTGATATTGGTTGGTACCGGATTGAACTAAGTTTGCATATGCCAATCGATTTGCCTGGCACCTTGGGTCTAAACGCCAGAATTGCGATATTGAAAATCAGCCTAGCTGCTTCGATCGCTCTGCGGCACAAACTACTGCGTCGATAAGAGCCGCACGGACGCCAGAGTGCTCTAGCGATGCCAGCGCTTCTATAGTAGTTCCTGCGGGAGTGGTAACCATATCTCGAAGCTGGGCCGGATGTAGTCCAGTTTGTAACACCATTTGCGCCGCGCCCAGCACAGTCTGTGCCGCTAGCGCATGAGCAGTATCGCGAGGAAGCCCCACCTTTACACCGCCATCTATTAACGCCTCAATCATGAGGTAGACGTACGCGGGTCCGGAACCAGATAGCGCCGTAACGGCATCCATGTGGTTCTCTGTAACCTCAACAGCAGTGCCTACCGCCCGAAATATTGCACCTGCTATCCGCAGGTGATGAGGGGCGGCGTCCTGTCCGCCGCAGTAGGCGCACGCCCCAAGGCCCACCTGCGCGGGAGTATTAGGCATTGCCCGCACAAGCGGGATCGATTTTGGTAAGCGTTCGGCAAGAAAACTGGTACGTATACCCGCCGCAATGGAGATCACAAGCGGCAACTCATGAGGCTGCCGATCCGTGAGTGCAGCAGAAATATCCGGGGTTACTTCTGCAACCATGTACGGCTTTACTGCGAGTAAGAGTATGTCGCAACCAGCCGCGCATTCCTGGTTGTCTGCCGCGCTACGGACACCAAGGTGGCTTTGAAGTGCGTCTACGTGAACTTTGTGAGGATCACTCACAAGAATTCGCTGCGGTGACACCAAACCGGAGGTAACTAGCCCACGGCACAAAGCACCACCCATAGCACCAGCACCAATTATACCTATCGTACAGTCGCGAAGTGGATGCACATCAAACGTTTCCATCATTGGTGCCCTCGTTGGTCATAGCATCCAGCAAACTGTTTCAACGTGAACCACATGCGGTTCAGTCAATCCTTGGTAGCTTGGTTCTGAGGCTGTGCCGCGGTGGTACCGTCTTCAACCGTTACATCCACATTGGCTGGTACAAACATATACACCCTGTCCCCTATGCGTTCCACAGTGCCGTCTACACCGTAGCAGACACCACTAAGGAAATCGACAATTCGATCACCCATCGGAGGTATAGCATGCTCCAGGTTAACAATCTGCTGCTCACCACGCTTTAAGCCATCGGCTGCCATTTGTGCGTCCTCAAAAACCTGCACGTTCCTGCGCACTGCCACCCGGCCCTCACCAGCAGAATGGATGCGCATGGGTGCCTGACGTGGTCTACTAGCCTCCCTAGTTTGAACCACAACAGCTTCCACACTCTCTTCCTCAGGCTCGGAGCCGTTAATAAACTCCACAAATCGATTCCACATGTTTGGTCTATCGTGCTCTTCAGGCGTTCGTTCTGGGTTCAAGGGTACTACTCCTATAGATTTCTAGGGCCGAATAGTGCGGTGCCTACTCGTATGTGTGTCGCCCCCTCGTGGATGGCTACCGCAAAATCAGCAGACATCCCCATAGAGAGCACCTGACGGGCCGGTTCCGGCAGGCGCGAATACAGATTGTACAACGATGCGAAGGCAGATCGGATAACTGCAGCCTGTGCGGACATAGGCGCAATTCCCATCAGCCCTTTCAACTGAATGCCATCAATTTGTGCAATGGCTTCAGCTAAATCTAAAACGTCGTCCGGTGCCACACCGAATTTTGTTTCGCTTCCATTTTCCAGTTTCACCTGCAGCAGAATGTCTTGTACGCCGTTTGCCACAAGGGCACAACGCCCAATTTCCGCAGCCAGCAACCTGGAGTCAACGCTATGAATCAGTGCAAACTTGCCCGTAACATACCTAACCTTATTTCGTTGCAAGTGACCGATCATATGCCACATCTGCAAACGATCTGGCAAGTTAACCGGCCGTTCGCGAGAGAGTGCCTCCTGCACATAGTTCTCAGCAAAATTATCGACACCTGCCTCATAGGCTTCGTTGACGAGTTGTGGCGCAACTCCCTTAGCGACACCTATCAGTGTGATATCGCTTGTTTTGCGACCGCTTGCCGCGCAAGCGGACTCAATCTCCGCCTGAATCGATCGGTATCTATCGATTACCGTCTGCGTCATCGCGTGTGTGGGAAAATCATGGTTGAAATTAGCCCGTCAACCTGCAAATGCATTTCAAGCAAGATAAGTTTAACAGAAATCATCGCTACTGGCAATACATACAGGCACGCATTTAAGTAGTTTTCGATGATTATATTCAAATTGATAGCAAAAATGGTGAACCAGGGTCACCTGTGACCTCGATTCACCATTGAAATCAGCCGTGGAACAACAGGCAGAATTCTAGGGGTTGCTCACATTTAATGCAGCCAATTGCCGTTTTAGCCGCATTGCTACTAAGGGATGCGACTGGAAGAATGCTTTGCGGCGCTCAAGGATGGCCATGATTGCCTCCTTCTTACGGTCAATAGTGAGGGAGTCGCCGGGCTCTGCACCAAGAAGCGCAGCGCTATCCCCGTGGAATCGGAAATAGTGCTTAACCTGAATACCAGGCACTGCGACGGTATTGCCTGTAGCACTACTCCCTAAACCTACAGCTTGCTCAAGAGATACCAGAGCGCTCGCCCAGTAGGAAGCAACGATTGTATCTTTTGATGAAACTGCGAGCGGTGTAAACTGGTACTGAAAGCAGAAATATCGTCGACCAGGAGCGCTGGAAGGAAGCGCGAGGTTGTCAATTACTGCGTCATTTTGAGAAACTAGATTACCAGCGGAGTCTGTTTGACCGGGAAGATACTGCCGCGCCTCCAGCGTATAATTGACGGGTATAGAGGTATCTACACGCGATGGTAGCCGTCCCATTACAAACATGGTATAACCTGTTCCCTGCTGATTAGCCGTCAATATGGTGGTGTAGTTTGACAGCATAGTTTGCGTTGCCAACAGATAGGCAGCCTGGCGTATAGCAGCTGGGCCCTTAAGCTTAGCAATTCCTGCTTTGCCAGTTGAAGTTTTCCCCAGTTTCGCCCGGCGCATTCTGCGAAATATCTGCGGTGAACTATTAACCGCATTCATGCCGCTAAATGGTGTAGTAGGTAGCTCGGAAACCAACATCGGATGCGCTGTAGCTTCCTGTATGAGAGGGCCAACAGTTGGATCATTCCAGAAGGCAGCTAGCGCCTGATCGGTTTGTACAGACCGCTGAAGAGCAGCGCCGTTTAAATAGATGTGGTTGTAAGGTGCCTTCAGAAGTGATGCAAAATCTACACTCACGGCAGAATTACCAGCAGCACCATCACTTCCGGAAAAATAGTGCATGGCAGGCTGCTGAAGATAGACAGATTGAAGCCCATGCAGAGAGCTGACTGAACCTGCTGGATTAGACTGCGCACTACTTGCAGCGCAGATCATTGCGCTCGTTATTGCGAACAGGCTCGCGGAAACGCGGGTCATAAGAAACCTAGGCTGCTGATTGTGCATAAATCACCTCCTGCAAAGAACTTTTGTTTATAACCGCACAGGTGGCTTGATGACGAATCAGTTATTCTAAAGTTCAAATTTCCATGAATTGCGGACGGCCGCCATTAAAAGAGCCGAAATTGTCTTGGCATCCTGAATTTCGCCCATTGCCGCCATCCTGCATGATTCGGAAATCGTATACCGTTCTAGCTCTAGCCGCTCGTCAAAATCGGCCTCTGCTACACATGGCGACAGGTCGGTAGCAATATACGCATGGATGAGCTCCGAAGAGTAGCCTGGGGCAACGTAAAAGCTGCCTAGCAGCTGCATGCTGCCCGCGCGGTAGCCTGTCTCCTCCTCGAGCTCACGTGCTGCGCATACCTCGGGCAGCTCGTGCGGGTGCCTTGTTCCAGCTGGCAGTTCAAGCAAGGGCTTTTCCGCTGGAAGGCGGTACTGGCGTACCATAAGAACGTTACCGTCTAGTACGGGAAGTATGCACACCGCACCGGGGTGAGCCACTACATCGCGGGTAGAAATTGTGCCGTCTGCAAGGCGCACAGTGTCCAGACGCACGTTGATTATCCGCCCAGAGAACATGGGTCTGCTCTCTATCACAACCTCATTAAGATCCATTTATGGTCCCCTGATATCTGTTAATCTACAAAGTGACACGCCACAGAATGACCTGGTGAAATTTCTCGCAGAACGGGAACCTCTTCGGCGCACCGGGATGCTGCCAATGCGCATCTGTTGCGAAAGCGGCAGCCAGATGGCAGATTGTGCAGCGAGGGCACGGTGCCGGGTATGGCCGGCAGCGGGGTTCGCGGTGCCGTGAGCGGCCCAGGTATGGCTGCTAGCAAGCCTTGCGTGTAGGGATGGGAAGGTTTTGCGAACAGGCTCTTTACGGGCGCAACCTCCACAATACGCCCTGCATACATTACCGCAACGTCGTGGCAGTTTTCTGCTACTACCCCCAGGTTGTGGGTAATCAGTAGAACGGCGGTGCCTGTTTCCACCTGAAGTTGGCGAAGGAGGGCGAGAATCTGCGCCTGAACGGTAACATCCAGGGCGGTGGTAGGCTCGTCTGCGACAAGTACTCGGGGCTTACCCGCCAAGGCCGTTGCAATGAGAATACGCTGCCGCATCCCTCCCGAAAACTGATGGGGATAACTGGTGAGCCTCCCTGCCGCACCGGGAATTGCTACCTGCTCCAGCAGACTCACGGCCTCTTTTCTCGCAGCTGCACCACGCAGTCCTCGATGAATTGCGAGAGTTTCGAGCAGCGGATCCTGCACCATGTATAGCGGGTCGAGGCTCGTCATTGGCTCCTGAAAAACCATGGCAATTTGTCCGCCTCGCTTCTGCCGCATCTCCCTTTCTGAGAGTAGAAGCAGGTCGCGCCCCTCGAGCAGCACCTCGCCAGCTACGATGCGCCCAGGCGGAGATATGAGGCGCATGAGCGAATAGCCAGTTACAGATTTACCGCACCCACTCTCACCAACAAGTCCCAGCGTTCTACCGGCCTGTATCGACAGACTTATAGAATCAACGGCAGTAACCCAGCCTCGCTCCGTTTTGAAGCCTGTTAGCAGGTTACGCACTTCTAGAATTGGCGGGCCGGTCTCTGGAACTACAGTCATCGAAGTCCCTTGGGATCAAGGCTGTCTCGCAGGCCATCGCCCAGAACGTTCCAGCATATTACGGTGATAAAAATGAGAACACCAGGCGCTAGTATCCATGGATTCTGCGTGAGGTCCTCCAAGTTCTGGCTGGCGGTAAGCATGTTGCCCCAGCTCGCGGCGGGCTCCCTTATCCCCAAGCCAAGGAAGCTGAGACCTGCCTCGCCTAGAATGTAGGAGGGAATAGCCAGCGTCGCACTTACAATTGC
>JAJZFK010000269.1 GCA_021805405.1 bacterium | reverse complement strand
CAGCCAGGTGGCTGCTTTGCGCGCACAGCTTGACCAGGCACGGGCACAATTGGCGTCCGCACTTAAGAACGTCGCTTTCCAGAAGCTGCAAACCTCTACAACCATCGCTCAGGATGAGCAGAACGTGGACTCCGCTCGTGCCCGATTGCGACAGACGCTCACGCAATCGAACGTTCAGCCTAGGCTAACAGCAGAGTCTGTGAAAATCGCGCAGGCCAACCTCGCTTCGGCACAGGCAACGCTCAAGGCGCAACAGGACGCACTGAAGCTCATGCTCACGAATACCAACCCAAACGCTATTATCACAGCGCAAACGTCGTACGATCAGGCACATGCCACAGAGGTTAATGCTACTGCGGAACTTAAGCGCCAGGTGAATCTGAACTCCCGGGGCTACGTCTCCGACCAGGCGCTGGATACTGCGCGTGCCGCCCAGCAGGTAGCAGTCGCCCAGTTGCAGGACGCCGCCAACAAACTTGCGACAATACGGCAGGCTAACACCATACAGGCCGAAAACCTTACCAGTCAGATAGAATCCGCCAAGGCACAAGTCAGTCAGATGGAGGCAGCGCTGGTGCAGGCGCAAGCAGATACGCTTCCCATGACGCGCAAGGACGACGTCTCTGCCGCGCAGGCTGCCTTAAAACTCGCAACAGCCCAGCTTGCCAGCGCCCAAAGCGGGGTGCTCCAGAACATGATGCGGAAGGACGATGCGGCTGCAGCTAGTGCCAACGTTCAGCAAATCAGGAATCAGCTTGACGCCCAAATTGTTCAACAGCACGACACCACGCTCTACGCCCCCATGACGGGCGTGGTTACCAAGCGCTATGTAGAACAGGGAGACCTTATCACTTCCGGTATCGACTCCTTTTCAAGTGGAACCCCCGTTTACCAGGTTGCAGACCTGCAGACCATGTTGGTAAAAATTCCAGTGAACGAGGTGGATATCGACAAAATCAAGAAGGGTATGCGGGCATCCATCTCGGTAGATGCAGTTCCAGGTGTGACGTTTGTAGGAGTTGTAGACAAAGTTGCTCCTGCGGCAAGCAGCTACACATCCACGACTGCATCAACATCCACCAGCGGTGACACGGGTGTTATCAAGTTTCCGGTGGAAATCAGGATAGACCATGCCGACCCGCGACTTCGACCTGGAATGACGGCAAACTGCACGGTCATTGTGGCGCAGCAGCTTGGCGTCCTTCGCCTGCCAGAACAGTGCATTATTGGCACCGGCAGCAATTGCACCGTACTCGTTGTGCGAGCCACCACTGACAAAAAGGGAAACGCGGCTCGCGTTACGAATGCAGTGCCCGTTACAGTGGGTCTACGCGGGTCAAACTACGCAGAAATAGTCTCGGGTGTCTCAGAAGGTACCCAAATTCAGGTAGCACCATACTCGGGGCCAAAACGTCAGGGTATCTCGATTCAGGGAGGCCCATAGCCATGGGCGAGGTTAAAGCACCGTGTCGCTGATATACAGTATAAAAATAGCATTGGAAACGCTGAAAGTTAACAAGCTTCGATCCATACTGACGATGCTAGGCATTATCATTGGTGTAAGTGCCGTCATCCTGATGGTCGCGATCATGCAGGGCCTGTCATACAATATCAAACAACAATTTAACAAGATGGGCTCTAATCTCATTATTATTGTTTACGAGCCGCCCAAGGACAACAAAAAGGGTCGCAAGATTGACGGTTTTACTATGCGTGACGTCCACCTCATTGCGGCGAACTGCCCGTTGGTTGGCGCGATTTCACCAGAAATGCCTGTTGGAAACTCCGTGGAAGCGCAGTCAAACGGTCGAAATATGCTGGTGAATCCCATTGGAGTAATGCCCGACTACTCGCGCCTTCGAAATGTTCCTGCAGCACAAGGGCGCTTCATCTCGGATTCAGACGCCTCAAGCTGGGCCCAAGTGTGCGTGATTGGCAGTAAAGTGAAGACCACGCTGTTTCCCGACGTTAACCCGATTGGTCAGCGGGTTGAGGTAGACGGGCTCATCCTTCAGGTGGTAGGCGTTGCAATCTCGAAAGGTCGATCGTTTAGCGGTGATGCAGATATAAACGTCTACATGCCGCTGACCACAGTGCAAAAGCGTCTGCTGGGAAGCGACCGCGTGGGCGCTATCTACGCGCAACCCGTCTCCACATCCATGTTAGATCAAGCGCAGGAACAGGTTTGGCAAACCCTCATGCAAAGGTACTCAGACGTGCCAGGTATCAAGGTAGATACAATGGCAGCGCTTCTCAGTAGCATTCAGTCGGTTTTCATGGTTTTCACCATTGTTCTTGGCTCTATCGCGGGGCTGGCGCTGCTCGTTGGTGGTATTGGCATTATGAACATTATGCTGGTATCGGTAACCGAGCGCACCAGGGAGATTGGCGTGCGCAAGGCAGTGGGCGCCAAACGACGGGATATTCTACGCCAGTTCCTTATTGAGAGTGCAACACTATCTGGGGTGGGTGGTTTAACCGGCGTCATTGTTGGTACTCTGGGCTCCTATGCACTGGGGTACATTACCACGTTCATCCCGCAGCTGGCTGATAAACAGAGTGGCCACAAAGGTCTGTTTATCTATGTTCCCCCCTGGATAGTGATTGGTGCGTTTGTATTCTCGGCAACTGTGGGCATTTTCTTCGGTATGTACCCTGCAATCAGAGCATCGCGCCTCGACCCTATTGTAGCCCTACGACACGAGTAAGCGCGCACGTACTGCACAGCCGCACTGTCGCGGTAGTAGCCGTACTCGCCTGCGTACCGGTAGGCGTTGGTGCTGCCGTTACCGCCTTGCCATGCGGCCCCAAAAGCCCGGTAGGCGTAGGCGTCTGTCACAGCACCGGCGGGGTTTGTGAAACTGCAATTGTGAATGAATTGCGAGGTAATATGTGCAAGCACCATCTACTTCACTGCCCTGAATAGGTGCACGATAATCGGTTTCATTTTTAGTTGGGGACGTAATTGCCAAATGTCAATAACTGGTCCACAACTTGTAGAGAAATAATGGCCTCTGGGTGCTAACTGAACATCACTAATGAATGCTTGTCTGGTATTAAACGTCACATTACTCAACTTATTGTCCAAGTTAAATACGGTGCAACAATTGCCATGAGCCACAATCGCACAGTGGAGGTTAGTTGAAAGCGCTACGAGTGGGTCCTTCCACACCTTACACGAAATACGATATACCGTGCGGTTTGTCGTTAAAGAGAGGACCAACAGGGAGTAGTTCGTCAGAACCGCAACATACCTCCCTGTTCGGTTTAGCGCTAGAGCCTCAATCTCCTCCCCGTCGCGATGATGGTAATGAATCTTATATGTCGCGACCTTACTCCCGGTGTGGGCGTCATAAACCCGAACAATATCCTCCCCAGGAGCCAGGCAATACAACTTATCCCCTACAAGGTACACC
>JAJZFK010000127.1 GCA_021805405.1 bacterium | reverse complement strand
TCCGACGTAGATCGTCACTATATGGTCGTGCCATCCTTCAAGCTTCAGCTACACTCCCCACCTTGCAAAGAATCAAACTATATATCTTAAGCTAATCAGCTCTAACCCAAGGAATGACAATCTACAGAACTATCGGGACTCAACTACATAAGTCTTGCTCTTCTGCACGATTCACGATCGCACTGCATCCGGATGAACTCGAACAATTTTACATTTTGAAGACACCGCATTGGTCAACACAACCATGGCGGAACATTCTGATGGTATGGTGACCGTTGCTGAGAATGTGAAATCTGCGTTGAGTGGCTATTGGTGGACATAATTACTCCAGAAGTAGAGATTCTAATGGATGTGAGCAATCGAATCTCGGTACCCTTGAATAGGAAGTCCGCCTGCACAGGTTCCTGTACACGGCGGCTCCCCATGCATCACTTAGAAAATGAGCTTCAACCCAAATTGAAGCTCCCGTTCGTCAACAGAAGTCTGCTTTAATACCTGTGGCGTTAGTGGCGTTCCGGTAGCGTTGAATACTGCCGTTGATGTCCGACCCGGGACCTGGAACATTGGATGATTTAGCGCATTGAAAGCTTCGGCGCGAAACTCAATATGAAAACCCTCGTGGATGCGGTCAATCGCTGTGTATTTGACTAGCGATAGATCGAGATCGTTAATACTCGGGCCGATGATCGAATTCCGCTGTTCATTTCCGAATTGAGGATAAAACGTCCTAACGTTTTTTACTGTACCATTGGACGCGGTTGTTGTAGTGTTCGACACTTGTATCCCTTGCGGAAATGTAAAGCAATTGCGTCGCAGATAATTGAATTTATCGGAGGGGTTGACAGGATTTCCTCCGCACCCAGCACCTGAATACGTTCGATTGGGATACGAGAACGAACTAGCGCTTTTTAGACCTACCGCATCGCCTGAGATGAGAGCTGTAAAGGGTAGTCCTGTAGCTGAACGTCCGATGGCTCCAATCTGGTAACCCGAGCTAATTATCTTCTTAATTCCGCCGCCCTTGGGCGCAGGCAGCGTATACAGCACGCTTATCGTCAGGTTTGACGCAACATTGAAATCAGAGAGACCCTTGAAACGACTGATCTCGCGAGGAAAGGGGGCAACAGTACTGGAGTTTGTGAAGTTTGTTCCACCATTGGACGATGATGATTCGTCTATTGCCTTGGACCATGTGTACGAAATTCCTATACGCATCGAACCAACATAACGACGAAGAGCCGCGTTTAATGCATTATAAGTCGTAGATTCATTAAAGTATGTTGTATCGGTTTGACCAATATTAGAATTAGGGTTAATTTTTGTGCCGCTAAAGGAATTCTTTACGGTGGTAACTCCTGCTGCAGTTGTTGTCGTAGTGGTCGTTGCAAGTGGCCATGTCAAAACACCGTAATTAGCAGGATTTCCGTAGTTCACTGGAGCATTAATGGGCTCAACAATGTTACCGTCATTCGACTTCATCGGCTCACGGGTGCCGTGGGCACCCGTATAGCCGATTTCCAGGCTTGTTCCTTGAGCAAGTTGCTGCTGAACACTAACGATATATTGTTCAACGTAGGGGCGACTAGGGTTCTGTTGAATATAAGCGTATTTGTTTGCCGGAGCTGCGCTAGCAATAGCATTCAGATATGACTGTTGCGGGAATGTACCCTCTAAGGATGCTGAATTCGTATTACTGATGGTGAGATTATATGGGGCTACGTTTAGAGTGCTCAGAATGAACATGTACGGCATGATCAGGGTGTCATAAATTCCATACGAGACACGCATGGATGTCTTTCCATTGGAAAATGGATCCCATGCTGCACCTACACGCGGAGCGAAGTTTAGCAGTGAAGGGTTATTTAGAAGACTCCCCCCCAGCTTTGGTGCCGCTGCAGAATCTGTTGGCAACACGCTTAGGTGTCCATATTTTTCTGTTATCGACGAGGTTGGTTCATACCGCACTCCTAGATTGAGCGTTAAGTTCTGAAGGATATGGTATGCATCCTGGATATATGCACCGTAAACCTTTTGGCGGAGATAGGCAGGAACATTTGCTCCGGGGACTGCGGAGCTAAAGCTCTGCGGCGCATTCGTCAGAAAATTACTTAAGGAACTGAAGACGTAATAGCCGGCAGTCTCCGTACCGCGGTCGTTCGACTGGATTTGCTCGAATGAAAAGCCTACTTGGAGGGAATGCCTTCCCTTGGTGATGTAGAGGTCATCTCCTGCCTGGTAACTATTGTAGTGATATGAATAGACACCTTCAATATTTGCTCCTCCGAAGAAATCACTTAGACCTGTAATGTGCATCTCTCCGATTGGTAAACCAGGAAGAAATCCGTATTGATTGGCTGTCGCAAGAGGATTGATTGCAGTGTTTGATGAAGGCGAGATCACGAAGTTATATGAATATCCGACACGGGCGAAGTTCACAATATTGGGGCTAAACGTGTGCGCCTCCGAGACAGTAAACAGGCGACGTAGGGGTTGCAGTCCCTCGAGGACCATGTTGAAGTTATCAGGCTGCGAGTCGAGGGAACTGTCCTGTAGGCCTGTAGCGTGAATAGTGTCATCCTTTGATATCGTATAGTCCACACGCCCGGTATTTAGATTCTCGGTCGCAACCGCTTTGGCACTGAAAGACCAACTACCTGTATCACCAGTGACAGGGCCGTTTGGTAAAGGGAAAAACTGCAGAAAGGGCGCTACGAGGGGATTCACTGTAACCTGCTGCACACCGGTTGTACCTGGCTGGGCCTGAATGCCACCGGGGGCGGTAAGGCAACCCTTACTCTGAGGGCCCGTAGTCGGCTGTGTGCACGTGAGAAGTCCTGCCCGAGCGTTTGCACTTGGGACTGTATCGGCTGTAACGGTGGTGACCGACTGGCGCAGTCCCTCATAGTTATAGAAGAAGAAGAGTCTGTCTTTCTTGAGTGGGCCGCCAAAGGTACCACCAAACTGGTTGCGGCGGAGAGGAGATGGAACGCCATTTGAGAAGTAGTTCTTAGCGTCCAAGGCGCTATTGCGAATGAATTCATACGCAGAGCCATGGAAGCTGTTCGAACCAGCCCGCGTAACTGCGGAAACTGTCCCACCGGAGGTGCGACCGTAATCCGCCGTCGAATTAGATGTCACAACAGAAAATTCTTGAATAGCATCAACACCCAATGTGCCACCTAATGCGCCGCCAGGCCCAGCTCCAGAGTAATCGTTCGTAACGATGCCGTCTAACCGATAGACGTTTTGTTGTGGACGTGTTCCAGCGATGCTAATTTGAGTTCCAACGCCACGGTTCGCACGCGAATTATCTCCTGCAGAGATACTAAGTTGATTATCCACAGTGTGCACATTAGGCTCCAACACACTTAGCATTGTCCAGTCTCGGCCAGTTAGCGGGAGTTCGCGCGTTGTTTT
>JAJZFK010000205.1 GCA_021805405.1 bacterium | reverse complement strand
CCTTATGCAGGGGGCGATAATCCAGGTAGGGCGCATAGTTGAGATGGCGTACTGCGAGAGCGGCATCCACCTCGGCATACAACATACGCTTCGAGATAACCCGGCGCTCGCCCGTTTTCGTGATACTGCCATCCTGCACCGCGTGCTCCAGGTAAAAAAGCACCCGGGGCGCGAGGCCAGCGTCGCTATCGTCTACCAGAACGGCCCCTTGCCTCAGGAGGGTCCTGTAGCGCTCCAGCACGAGGTCAAGTGTGGCATCCAAAAGCGGGTGGCAAGGACAGAGAAATGCTGCAGGCGGGATGCCACCAGGATGAATGAGGCTCTTTTCAAACGTCACACGCTCATACCTTGAGAGTACCGGCTCGCCAATACCAATTTGCCGGTCTCGGTTGCGGATGAGCGCAGGTACATGGCTGATCTCAAACCTTCGCCGTTCACGCTCTTTTATGGTGCCACCAAGTTGCTGAAAAGCTTTTATAAAAAACGATTCAACGTAATGGGGTTGAAGGCGTTGGGCGTCGGCGCGCTCCATTTCTTCGCGAATGCCATGAACTCGGGAGCCATCCATTGAGGTGGGTGCAAGCGCCCTCTGGTCGAGCAGCGACTCGAGGTGAGCAGGGTCGAATGCGCCCTCAATAACCTCGTTGAGCTTGGCGCGCACCTCTGGACTGTCTCCATAACGAATGGCATCCACTAGTAATTCGCGGAGCGATTTGCCCTCGAATACGAGCTTGCCAAGCACGTCAAACACCTGCCCACCCAAAGCCGACCGCGCTTCCTCAAGCTTACTCAGCAGAGTACAATAGACCTCGCCCTCGCGTGTATCCTCTGCCACAAGGTTCCACAGGTGGCATACCTCTGTCTGGCCGATACGGTGGATGCGGCCAAATCGCTGTTCAAGCCTGTTTGGGTTCCAGGGAAGGTCGTAGTTCACCATCAGGTGTGCACGCTGCAGATTTATGCCCTCGCCCGCAGCATCGGTTGCCAGCAGTATACGGACCACCGGGTCATGTCGAAACGCCTCCTGGGCCTTTGTGCGCTCTTCGCGACCCATGCCGCCGTGAATAGTCACGATGGTTTCCGGTCGTCCAAGGAGCGTGCTCACTCGGTCTTGAAGGTAGGAGAGGGTATCGCGATGCTCGGTGAAGATGACCAGTTTTTGCATGACGGAGCTTGCAGGCTGCGCGGTGCCGTATTCCGTGCGAGATTCCGCAAGCGTATTGTGGATGGCCGCCTGCGTGAGGATGTCGGTTAACAGTTGTGACAGTTGCCGCCACTTTTTGTCCTCACCAGACCTCCTGAGTGCTGCCGCCATTTCAGTAAGCTTCGTTAGCGTTGCGATTTCGGTTTTAAGCTCGGCAATCGTGCGGGATGCCGAAGCGTGATCTACTATCTGCTCCTCCACCTCTGCTGCTTCAGCATCGGGAGCGTCGTCGATGTCATCCAGCTCCTCAGCCGAATACCGGGCGGAGTCTTCCTGCAACCTTCGGGATACATCCCCTCCTCGTTGCAGTAGCTGTACCTCACGAAGCTCTTCTGCAAGCCTTTTCTGGCGACGGTTGAGCGACTGATAAATCGCCTCCGGCGATGATGCGAGTCGTCGCTGCAAGATGGTAAGCGCGAACCCGATGGCGCTGCGCCTATCGTTCTGCAGCGTCTCTACGCGATTAAACTCCTGTCGTACGTACGTAGTGACCGCGGCGTACAACTCGGCCTCCGCATCCGACAGTTTGAACGGCACCGTGTGGGCAATTCGTTCCGGAAACAGTGGCGTAGCGTCAAACTTTAACAGCGTCTCCTTCACCATGCGCCGCATCAGGTCCGAAACATCCACGGTGTGCACACCATCACGAAACCTGCCCTCAAACCTGTCGCCATCTATTAGCGACATGAACAGTTGAAAGTCATCTTCCTTGCCGTTGTGGGGCGTAGCGGTCATTAGCAGGAAATTACGAGTGATGGTTGAAAGTAGCTGGCCGAGTTGATACCTTTTGGTATATTTGATCTCGCCGCCGTAGTGCGATGCCGACATCTTATGGGCTTCGTCGCATACTATGAGGTCCCAGAATGCGTCTGCAACTTTCAGCTTCTCCTGAACATCCTCACTACGGCTTAGTTTGTCCAGCCGTGCAATCACCAGGTTGTTCTCAAGGAACCAGTTACCGGTTCTGGCGGCCTCCAGCTTGTCGTTGGTAGCGATCTCGAAGTGGAGACTGAACCGCCTGTAGAGCTCATCCTGCCACTGTTCCGCAAGGTAACCGGGGCATACCACAAGACATCGCTGCAGGTCTCCGCGCGCGATCAGTTCCTTCATGAGGAGGCCCGCCATAATGGTTTTGCCCGCACCCGGGTCGTCTGCCAGCAGAAAACGGAGCGGCTGTCGCGGTAGCATCTCTTCATAAACCGCCGTGATCTGGTGTGGCAGTGGGTCCACCATCGAGGTATGCACGGCCAGAACCGGGTCGAACAGGTGCGCTAATCGAATGCGGTGCGCTTCCGATGCAAGGCGAAACAGTGCCCCATCGCCATCGAACGACCAGGGCCGTCCTTCGCTGACGATATCCAGACGTTCCTCATCATTTCGATAGAGCAACGTACTGGCCACTTTGCCGCTAGCGTCCTTGTAGATAAGCTCCACGGCCACAGTATTATGCCACGTTACAGCAACCACGGTAACAGGTGAATTAGGGACAACACCCGAAACCACTGTGTTCGTTTTAAGGTCTTCCAGGGTAGCCAACAGTCGGTTTAACCTCACCAGGAGTATGTGTTGCTGCTTATAATTCGCAAGTATACCAGATAGCTTCACGCCATGTGCGCCCTGCGCAATTTTACACCATCGATACCGGCGTTGAGGGATGTGCCCTGGGAGCGGGGGCGTCTCGCCCCCGATGGCTCTTCGTCGCTTACAGTTTGCGCTATCGATAGGCGCACCACGCGCTTCGCCGCTTACATTATCGCTATCGTTCACGCTGAATCGTGGGCGAGACGCCCCCGCTCCATACAGAGCGCACCATTGATTACAGTTACACCATCGATACCGGCGTTGAGGGATGTACCCTGGGAGCGGGGGAGTCTCGCCCGCGATGGCTCTTCGCCACTTACACTTGCGCTATCGATAGGCGCACCACGCGCACCGCCGCTTACATTATCGCTATCGATCACGTTGAACCGGGGGCGAGACGCCCCCGCTCCATACAGAACGCACTGCCGCTTACACTTCGCTATCGTTCACGTTGAATCGGGGGCGAGACGCCCCCGCTCCATACAGAGCAAACCGCCAGCTTCCACTTGCGCTATCGATACCGGCGTTGAGGGATGTACCCTGGGAGCGGGGGCGTCTCGCCCCCGATGGCTCTTCGCCGCTTACAGTTTTCGCTACGGCTAGGCTCACCACGCGCTTCGTCAGTTACAACTTCG
>JAJZFK010000087.1 GCA_021805405.1 bacterium | reverse complement strand
GCCCAGACTGACCTCCAGAGTAGTTTTCAGTTTCCATAATCCAATTATAGCTTAACTGATAACATTCAGATCCATGCATTAGTATTTTTTTGCATGTTTTACGATTGCACGTTGAATTAGCGTGACTGCACAAACCAGTATCAGTCCCAGTTGTACACGCTCAGCGGTACACCCTGCTCTTTAAACAATAGAGGGTGCAGGTGTAATTAACACCTGCACCCTCTTCTGCAGAGTACCTTCCTGCCACTACGGCAGCATACCTGGCCCCAACGCCATGATCTTGTTGGATACAATATTAGCGTCGGTGATGGGGCTCTGGCCCAACATCTGATCGCGGCTCACTTTGTACGTAATCATTAACATACGCTTTGGCTGTGTATACTGCGGCCACGGCGCTATGGTGGGATCCCATATTGGGCCCGTTGCACCAAAGCCATCGATATACTTGTTAGCCAACTGTCCTGGCGTAGTATCAACGATCAGTCTATTCGGATTGTCATCAGTCATTCCCTCACCGCTCCAGCCAAAGCGGTCCTGCATGGTAGGTGCAGTAGTGCGAGGATCGTAACTAACTACAATTCGATAGTAGCTATGAGCAAAACTGTACATCTTAGGATCCTTGCTCATATCCATCTGCCTGTCATAGGTATCTTTGCGCACAGCAATCGAGTCCATCAAAATGGTCTGGTTAGGATCAACGGCGAAAGCGGTGGCGCTGTTTTTGTCTATGTGCGGCTTGTAATCCCAATCTTCAATGAGTACATCTACGCGCGCACCATCGGCGCTATTAAACGTACCTGTAAACTGCAGCACCTTGGGGAGTACTACCGTAATCTTGTTGCTTATGTGCACATTCCACGGCCCTGGTTTGTTAGAACCGCCAAACGGAAATTGCACACCGGGATATTTCGACGGGTTAACATGATCGTGACCTGCAGCGGTATAGCGGTCATGAAACCGCTGGTATTCCTCTTGCAGGTTATGCGTTTCGGCTTGGCTTAACATCCAGTCCGAAAAGTCTTTAGTTTTGCCGCCATGGTCCTTTATACGGGAAGCACTAATGGCCATCGCCTCATGCCACACATTGATAGCATCTGGAATGCGCCCCATCTTCTCGTAGGTATGGGCAAGTATATGCCAGGTCTTAAGTGGTGCGCCTTGTGGCCAGTCATCACGATTTTTGTTTGGCCGTGTATCAATCGTAAGTTGAAATGCTGCTGCAGCTTCTGGGAAGTTCTTGATCTTGTCAAAGTTTTCCCAGCCCTTTTCGAATTTCACGTCTGGTATTAACATGTTGTTCTGAATACCTTCGGTGAGCAGGGCCTGCGAGGGATAGATGTACCGCCTATCCGATCGCTCCTGCGAGTCTGTAAAGTTGTACGCCATGTGCCATGCACCTGTAACGTACACGTTAGAGTCATGCGGATCTAGCCAGGTAATCACACGCACCAGTGGGAGAATGGCATCATAGTCGCCACTATCGAAAAACTGGTCGCACCGTACCCATAGCAGTCCTGCAGCGGCCTCGCGGAAGCCGAGAAGGGGCAATAGCAGGAACTCGTTGTTTAGCCCGCCTATCACCTTCGTTGCATCCTTGGTTTCCTGCATCTTCTCGCGGGCAGGCAGTATAAGAGCCTGAACGCGCAGAGAAACCAGCCACATTACCAAGGCGATACCTATCAATACATACGACCGATTCCGAACGGAGGCGGGATATATCTTGCTGCCACTTACCGTTGGTGCTGGTGGAGTTGTGGTCATATCATACCTCGCGACGATCAAACAGGATGATAGCTACCGCCAGCACAACGGCGGAGTATGCAAGCGAATAGAAAACGTTGTGCATGATATACACGTTCATATTCACGATGCTCTCATCTGGGTGTATCAACCGGTTCTGTACGTTGAAGTTTCCAAACTGCGGCAGGATGTAGTAGATAAACTGGCCAACTCCATGAGCTATCTTGTTGTTGGAAGTTGTTAGGGTATCCGTAACAGAGCTAAGGTTACCTACCAGGAAGACACCAAACGACAGGAAGAAATTGACAACCGGTGTGGTGATTGTTGAAAAGAAGATCGTGATTGCGGCCAGCAGCAGCATCTGGAAGAACGTAAGCATAACACCGCGTGCCATTTCAGGAGCAATATGGTGGCCCTCCTGAAAGTAGAGCATTGCAAGGAAGACAATACCCATAGCCGCAATGTTAATAAACACAGTAAAGAAACCGCCCAGGAACTTGCCCAGTAGAAACTCGTATCGCTGTACTGGTTTACTCAGTACCGTATAAATGGTTCTGCGCTCAATTTCAACAGGGATAAGGTAAATACAGGTTACAATGGTGATGAACAACCCGGCCAGCAATATCGCTGCGAGCCCAAGGCTTCTCAAGACCGTCTGGCTGTCTTTGGGGCTCAAAAAGCCGAAGACCGGACCCAATGAGATAAGAAACACGCCAATTACAAGAAAGATCCACATGATCTTACGGCGCAAGGCCTCGCGCACAGTTTGGCGGGCTATTGCGTAGATAACACCCATTTACAGACCCTCCTCTTTCCGCACCGTCTCAACAAAGACCTGTTCCAGCGTTCGTTTGTGGGGAACAACTGAAATAACGCTACCTTTGGCGTTTCGCACGAGGTCAATGACTGCGCTTGTCTGATTGTCATCTTCGCTGAATAGCGTAACCGTCTGATTGTCTTCCTGTGGTTCCACGTACGGTGTTATGGCTCGCAGGCTTTGCAGCGTGCCGTTGGACAGGCCGGGACCCTTCACGACGATTTCTGTCCGCTCACCCGCAACCAGGTCGGTAATCTGCCCTGTGCGTAATAGCTTGCCACGGTGGATGATTGCAACTCGGGAACAGATGAGTTCAACGTCGGCTAACTGGTGGGAGGAGAGGAAGACCGTTTTGCCCTCGTCCTTCAGGCTTGCAACAATGTCGCGCAGTTCAGCGTGGGCAATTGGATCGAGACCAGAGGTTGGTTCGTCTAGGAATAGCACTTTAGGATCGTTAATGAGAGCCTGTGCAATGCCTGTTCGCTGTCGCATACCCTTTGAGTAGCCGCGGATGTTTCGCTTCCACGCATCTGGTTGCAAACGAACCTTTTCAAGGGAGAGCTTTATACGTCTCTGGCGTTCAGCACCGGGAATGCGGAAAAGTCTTCCGTAGAAATCCAGCAAATCCCATGCCGACATCGAATCATAAAAATAGGTCTCCTCCGGAAGGTAGGAGATCATGCTCTTTACGACATTGTCACCCATCGGCTTGCCAAGGATAGTGGCATCGCCGGCAGTTGGAAATATGAGACCGAGCAGCATCTTGATCGTGGTCGTCTTACCTGCGCCATTTCGGCCAAGAAACCCAAAAATCTCGCCTTCCTGCACCTCTAGGTTGAGGTTGTTAACAGCGATGACTTCCTGTTT
>JAJZFK010000487.1 GCA_021805405.1 bacterium | reverse complement strand
TGTGCCCACTACACCAGCAGTGCCTGCGGCACCTTCGTATAAGCCGCTTGCTGCATCTCCACGCCTTCAGGCCATTAACGGGTACCTCAACGGAAAACCAGTTTCGTTGCGCGAAGCAATTGGCATTGGCCTTGCACTTAGCCCCGATATGGCCAGAGCAGTTGCAAATTTGCTCATTGCACAGGGTAATACAAGTGCTGCACAGGCAGCCTTAAATCCAGTTGCCAATGTAAATAGTCAGATTACTGAGTTCGACGCGGCCACTAATGCCAGCTTGGGAACAACCCATCTTACGCTCGTCAACCAGTTCAATCCCGTGGTGACCGCAGAGGCCAATTTGCCAATCGATGTGACGGGGTTGCTGCGGTCTGCTGTATCACAAGCCCAGTTCCAGCAGGCTGCGGCACGAATAGGCGTAAACGAGGTGCGCAGTGCCATCGTGTTCAACGTTCAGAATGCGTTTTACTCTGTGCTGCGCGCTCAGGCGCAGATGGCAGTGGCAGCGGATACGTTGAAATCTGATCTGCGCCAGCTGGACGATGCGCAGAAGAACTATGCAGCTGGAACATCGCCGAGGTTTGACGTTCTCACCGCACAAACGAACGTCGCAGTCGCTCAGGATAGTTTCCTTCAGGCACAGCGAGGCGTTAGTCTTGCGCTGCTAGGACTGAAGCAGGCAATGGGAATCGACGTGGACTCACCGCTCTCGATATCCGACCGCAATGCAGTGCCCGCGCTGCCTGATGCTGATAGTGTCGCCCCACCAGCTACGCTGATGCTGGGCACGCCCTCCCTTGAGCCTCAAAAGTACACCGGCCCCACACCCGCCGAACAGCTTTCCAAAACACTTCCCGCTGCTAGCACGGTGGAGATGCCCGGATCGACATCATCACCAACCGTGGTGCATGATCCCATCGACCTTGGATCGGCGATTGTTTCACTCATTAAAGAAGCTCTTGTCCACCGGCCTGATATTCTCGCAGCAGATGCCCAGGTAGATGCAGGGAAAAAGGGCATTTACCTAGCGAAGGCGAGCATGCTGCCACAGCTTTCACTGGGCATGGCCTACACTCTCAACCCCAATGCGGCTGGCTTCACCCGGTATAACCAGTTTGCCGCAACCCTCAACATTACCGTACCGCTGTGGGATGGTGGCTTGGCACATGCGCGTCTCAACGAGGCACAAGGTGCAGAAGCAGAAGCCGTGGTTCAACGCCGTGCGACAGTAGATACTGCAAAGGTGCAGGTTAGGCAGTCGTACTTGGCTGTACTGCAGGCGAGAGATAGGGTAGCGGTCGCCACCACCGCACTTCAGCAAGCTCAGGAGGCATACCGTCTTGCACAGGTGCGTTACCGTGCCGGAGTTTCACAGCAACCAGGCGTTTCTCCCATCCTTGAACTGTCTAATTCACAGGCCAGTCTTACTCAGGCCCAGTCCAATCGCGTAAGTGCACTATACGACTACTACACAGCGCGTGCCTCTCTCGATCAGGCAATTGGGCGCAACGCATTTGTAGGAGTTGGCCCGGGATATTCCAACGTACCTTCCCAACGACAACTGCCTAGATAGGGCTATTGGTAGGAGAAATATAAAACATGCAGGTTATTACAGTAGACGTGGGTTTGCTGGGAGATAAGTATGGAGAGGAGCTTTGCAGCCATCTTGAAGCTGGGAACATTCTTATCCTGGAGAATGCTCCGTTTGCACCTGCAGAGGCTGACAGACAGTTCTTAAGGGACCAGAAACAGTCGGAAAGTAGCGCCTTCAAAAATGTCGCTTACAAACCGCACCTCAATAAAACAACGGGCCTTAGCGCAGATAGTGGAATGGACTGCGAGGCAGTTCATAGAATTCTGTCGCAGTATTCAAAAGGAGCAGTAGAATTTGTTGGCAGCATGCTACCGAGGTATGGCAAATTGTGGAAGCTGGATTTTGCAACCTATCGGCCCATTGAAGAAGAGGGTCGCGACCTGCCGTTAAAGCGTCGTAACGACCTCATGCATGTGGATGCATTCCCCACCAGGCCAACTAATGGTGGGCGCATTCTGCGTATCTTCACCAATATTCATCCTTCTAAGCCTAGAGTGTGGGTGACATCGGACCCGTTTGACGAACTCTGCCGCGATTACGCTATGGCAGCAGGCCTTAACAACGCAACTTCTGCCAGCTCAGCAGTAAAAAGGGCACTGGGGCAGGCAGCGAAACTGGTTGGTATGAAGGCACCACGGCGCACTGCATACGATGACTTTATGCAAGGATTTCACCACTACCTTAAAGCTAACGAGAAGTTTCAAACTGAGCGCATGCGAGATACCACGTCATTTCCCGCAGGCACTACCTGGATGGCATTTACGGACCAGATCGCACACTCTGTGAAATCGGGTCAATACGCCATCGAACAGACGTGCATCGTGCCGGTAGCAGCACTTGTGAAGCCGGAGTGCGCACCTGTAGCGATACTAGCGAGAATGACTGGTCGCAAAATGGTGTAGCGACGCTGACCGGTGCGCTGTTCGTTCAACAGGTTGCCTGCGGCGTCGCATTTTAGCACTGGATTGAGTAAATGGGTGGTGACTTGGACTAATCCTCTACAATCGGAACGCAATTTTTGAGAGAAATAGCAGACCCACAGCAGCCGCGACAAACAGCGATGAGGCTAATACCGAAGAATTGAGCCACGAGGAAATTCTATGGTTCTGCAGCGAAACGAACATACATGTTGCCCAAAGCACTAGCACAATCTTGGTGCGCCGTCCTGTATTCGTTGGTACACCTTCGGCGCCGAAGTTGCAGTTACGAACTTCTTCAGAACCGGTACACCGAATATAGAGAACGAATAGTAGTGCGATATTCACTACTATTGGCAGCCACGAACGATACAACGTGGATTTTAAATCAGTCCAATGCGATATAAAATGTGCAAGCCAAATAATGCATGATAGTTCGGCCACAATTCGCACACCTTCAGCAGGCAAACTTAACGTGAGAAGATTGATGCTTCCATCTTTATGCTCGTCTGCTATTTGGGAGTGTAACCTTTTGACTATCTTCACTTGTTTCTCCTGCAGTTATAATATTCAGGGTGCACGCTAGCTCTCGGTATCGGCGCATCCAGATCGCAGCCGTAATCGAATTAAGAAGCGTGCTGTTACAATTGCCGCGAAGTGCCTAATTAACCGAAGCAAAAATCTATGTTGCGGTTAACCATCGCTTAATGTTCGCGTTGTTGATAAACATTCTCATGACCAGGAATGAACTTCCAGCTAGTGGTTAAGCATCTCGAGCGGTACATCTTACTAAGATTACCGGCACTTGTCCAGGCGAATGTTGTTGAAATGGGCAGTTGGGCGCATACACTACAATACCAGGCGACCGTACCAGGTCATCGCCAAACGACGACCTGGTACAACTCTGGGAACATTT
>JAJZFK010000050.1 GCA_021805405.1 bacterium | reverse complement strand
CCAGCGGAGACGTCACTACCTACCAGAACGACGCCGCAGGTAATCTGTTGAACGAACAGCGCGTAGGACTAAGCCCTTACAGCGGCGCATACACCTACTTTGCCGATAACAACCGCAAGACAGCGCTGGTCATAACCAACGGCGTAACTGTTCATAACGGCGCGTACAGCTATGACAACGGTGGCAGGCTCAGCCAGGTGATAGACAGTGCCACCAACCTTACCGAGGAGTACACCTGGAACGCCGACAACACGCTGGCGACCATGCCTGGACCCAACTACACACGTGAGTTTGCGTACAACGAAGAAGCGCAGCTGCTCAGCATCTCGCACAGCGGCACGCTTGCCTACCAGTACGCTTACGGTGCGGATGGCAACCGCCGCTGGGCGAAGGACATCGCCAACAACGCGTGGACCTGGTACCCCTGCGGCGTTGCGTGCGGTGCTGGCGAACTCGTCGAGCAGGGCAGCGACCTCACAGGCAGCACGTGGACGACCAATGCGCAGTACCTGCGGGCAGGGGGCGGCTGCAGCAGCATGCTGATACGCCGCAAGAGCAGCACGGATGACGAGTACCACCACCAGGACATAAGGGGTTATTACCAAACTGTATCAAATTCAACAAAAGCAGTTGCCTACGGTGCGCTTTACGATATTTATGGGAACCTACGATTTGAATCGGGAGCGTGTCAATCTAAATTCATTAGTCAAAATAGAAAATGGTTGACAGGTGTCTTTGAGCAGGACACGAGAAACTATTGTGTGCTAGACTCTGCACGAACCCTTAGTGTAACATGTCCGGTTACGGTTATTCTTCCAATATACGGTAAATGCTGTGGTCCCCAAACAGTAACATTTCCTGGTGGTGGAATAGATCCCTTAGATAATTGTTGCTGCGCCCACGATCGTTGTTACAGCACAAATGGCTGCAACGTCATTAATCGGCTGTGGAAATCGTCATGCCAAATGTGCGACGCTGTACTCTGCGTTTGTGCATCTCACGCCGCTTGCACAAGTTACATATGCCAGATGGTCAGAGGAGCAATTAAGGATATTATGTGCTCGAGTCCGCTTTGGCCGTTTTAGTACACCCTCAGTCATGTGATGCCTGTTGCGCATTCGAAGGTGTATGTGAGCCTCTGCGTGAATAAACGCACGGAATTTGCTCGCTCGCACACAAGAATGTGCAACATAATTCACCTTGCACGGTTCACAATGAGAGGAGAGTGTTGTGAGCAACTACATGAAGATCGTTACTGATAGTATTTCTCTAGCGTCACTAAGCGCTCTATTCATGATGCAATCCATGCCAGGTTGTAAAGCTGACAGTCCATACTATCTTAGAGGTGACAGTAATACCTCCTATGCAGTGAGTGCTAACAACAGATTTATGGTTTATACGGTTACTTCAGATGCAATACATAATCTTCATCAAATCAATCTGAAAACACAGATGACGAAAACCCTATTGAACACCCAGATGTACATTAATCACGTCACCATAACTGCAGATGACACTTACGTACTTTTTAGTGCAACCAAATCAGCATCAGCACCTTGTCACATATATAGCTATAACCTTCATACTAATAAACTGTTGCAGCTTACAAAAGGCACAAATAGCGACTTCTACCCATCTTATTTTCCTTTCCAGAACAGGGTACTTTTCATACGCTCGCACACGCTGCGTCCTTGGTCTATGGGTGGCAGCATATGGGAGAACTTTTACGTCTGTTCCGTGAGGTTGAACGGCACGGACCCAAGGAAGGAAGCAGACAAGTCCTTTCGTAACCTGACCGGTCCACTGTATTTGGGCAAGACCGATAACATACTACTGTGCCCCGGAACAACGACCACTTCGATTGCGTTATTGGATACTAAGACGTTAAAAATTGATAACCTACTTTCAAGCGGCAATCCACAGTCACCCGTTGCGTCCCCAGATGGTACGATAATCTACTATATTTCCGACAAAAACCATGCATTCGACTATGAGATATGGTCGATGAAATCAAACGGCACAGATCTAAAACAGTTAACGCATATGCGTTCTTACCTTCAAGATCCGCAAATGAGCCCTCGTGGAAAGTACCTGTATTTCCGCTCTGATCCTGGTAGAGTGTTGCAGTACGACGTGTATCGGATGACCATATCTACGGGGAAAATCTTACAAATCTGCAAGGCGACACTTTTTCACAATAATACAGTTAAGTGATGTTACTGGTAGGCTGTATAATCAAGGGCCCTTTAAGCGTAAACAATCGGCTGTAACGAGACTGCGGCGTGTTTGTCGTCAATTCCGGCGACGCCGGCTTGCAGAGGCTCCTCTCCCCGCCGCCATGTGCCAGCGCGGCAGGAAGGTAAGCAACAGCTATTACACCGCTGGTCAGTTAACCCAGGTAACAGACGGTAGCGACAACGGCAGCGCGAACCTAAAGTATACTGCCAACTGTCAGCTGAATACGGTGCTGTATCCCAACGGCATAGAGGTCGCTTATACCTATGACGCAGCGGGCCGCACCACGAGCATAACCCACACCAACGTCTCCACAGGCAGCCTGGTAGTCGGTTATAACGCACAGTATGCCGCAGACGGCAGCATTCTCAACATAACAGAGAGCCCCAGTGGTGACGTCACTACCTACCAGAACGACGCCGCAGGCAACCTTCTCGACGAACAGCGTACCGGTCAACGCCCTTACAGCGGTGCTTACACCTACTTTGCCGATAATAACCGCAAGACAGCCTTGGTCATAACCAATGGCGTAACGGTTCATAACGGCGCGTACAGCTATGACAACGGTGGCAGGCTGAGCCAGGTGATAGACAGCGCTACCAACCTTACTGAGGAGTACACCTGGAACGCCGACAACACGCTGGCGACGATGCCTGGCCCCAGCTACACGCGCGAGTTTGGGTATAACGAAGAGGCGCAGCTGCTCAGCATCTCGCATAGCGGCACGCTTGCCTACCAGTACGCATACGGTGCGGATGGCAACCGCCGCTGGGCGAAGGACATCGCCAACAATGCGTGGACCTGGTACCCCTGCGGCGTTGCGTGCGGGGCTGGCGAGCTTGTGGAGCAGGGCAGCGACCTCACTGGCACCACGTGGACGACGAACGCGCAGTACCTGCGAGCAGGCGGCGGCTGCAGCAGCATGCTGATACGTAAAGACCTTGTCTATTTTCATCAAGCACCCATGTCAACTTATGATGTTTGTACCAATGTTACGGGCGCCATACAAGCCACGAGGGTATTTGATGCTTCATGCGTTTTGCGATATGGTGAAGGGACAAATGAAACCAATATCGCACTTGGAATTAAAATGGCGGGGGGTGATGAGTTAGTCCTTAAGGGCGGCACATATGTTGTGCCCGCTCGATTTGTGATTCTAAATGCAAAACCGCGTAAGCGTGTTCCGGTACCT
>JAJZFK010000165.1 GCA_021805405.1 bacterium | reverse complement strand
CTTTATAGAACGTGTACGACAGCAGGCAGCCATTGAGGTTCGTGTCATTTCGGGTATGGAGGAGGCGCGCCTTATATGGTTTGGAGTTATTAGTGGAGTGGAACTTAATGGCAGGAAGGCTGTCCTTATTGATATTGGAGGTGGTAGTACAGAAGTAATAGTTGGTACAGCAGTAAACGAACATACAGTGCTGGAGAGCATGAAACTGGGTGCGCTCCGACTTACCAGCAAGTTTTTTGACTCCTCGTTAGCAATACCAGAGGATCAGCTGTATCGCAGTATGGAGTATATACACGGCGTTGCTAATCAGGTAGTGCGCAAGGTGAGAACTGAAGAATTTGAAGTTGCATTTGGTAGTGCTGGAAGCATCAACTCCCTAGGTGACGTGATCGCGCGAATTCATACCGAGGGTGCCGGCAGGCAGCAGAACAGTATACGACTGGCAGATTTGCGTGACACCGTTAAGATGTTGTGTTCGCTTCCTTTGGAACAGAGGAGGGCTGTGCCAGGGTTGGACCCAATGCGCGCAGATATCATTCTTGGCGGCGGTGCGGTTCTACTCACTCTCATGGAAGCGATGAACATCGAAAGGCTTACCACAAGTGATCGCGGATTGCGTGACGGTATCCTGTTAGATCATGTGCTTCGCGGGGAGGGCACCTTAGAGAGGTACCAGTCTGTCTCTGTAAGGCGGCGCAGCATACTTGAACTCGCTCATGCATGCAAATATGAAGAGGAACATGCAAAGCACACGGCAGCTTTGGCGCTTAAAATGTTTGATGAACTTAAACGGCTGGGAGCACATACCTACGGTGCGACTTCTAGGGAATTGCTGGAATATGCCGCGCTGGTTCACGACATTGGTGCATTTCTCTCACATTCTAACCACCAGAAACATGCCTATTATCTCGTGAGGTATTCCGATCTTCTTGGGTTTGATGATACGGAAATTGACGTTATCGCAAATGTCGCTCTGTATCATCGTAAAGGATTGCCCAAGAAATCGCACAGTAATCTTTCCGAGTTAAACCGGAGCCAGAGAAGACGAGTTTCGGTGCTTGCCGCGATACTACGCGTAGCCGAGGGACTGGATAGGAGCCACCTCGGCCTGGTGCAGGATGTTCAGCTTGAGCTTGCAGGTGGCCCGTCACGGTTTGTGTTGACGATTTTGCACACCGGTGATTGCGCACTAGAACGGTGGGGAGTGCAGAATAACAGCGACCTGTTTGAAGATGTCTTTGCTGCGCCCCTGGAAGTTCATACAGAACCAGTAGCGGCTTAAGGCAGGTCGAGATCTGCCGGGTCGAGCTCGTTGTGGTCAACGTGGTCCCACGAGCTATAGGCGGCTTTTAGCGCTCGCTGAAGGATCTCCACAAACTGTTGGCGATCTTCAGGGCTAAGGGCACCGAGAACCGTCTTTGCCTGCGCGCGCCTAATAAGCCGACGAGAACGCATAAGTTCGTGTCCAGCTTCAGATAGCGTCAGAAATCGCAGGCGTCTGTCATCGGTACCCAGTGAACGTACAACCAGGCCAACCTTCTCCATGCGATCTGCTATCTGCGTAGCAGCGCTTACAGTGGCATTCATCTCGTCACTTAGCGCAGTGAGGGTCATAGGGCCGCGCATGAGCGCGGCACATACACGCATCTGCCCAACTGGCATATCCAGTACAGGATGGTTCTCCTGCAGGTGGAACATTCGGCGCGCTAATCTTGGGAGCAGGTCCTCAATGGTTTCAGCCTGCTTTACAAGCAACTCGGTATCGTGAGGTTCAATGGAATCGTTATTCATGTTAGCTCTCTTGAAAACATAGGTCACGACAATACAGAAAAGATTATACTTTAATCTAATAGTATTTTAGCGCCAAATTAGGAGCGCGCCTGCATAGTTGCCGTGAACCTGATTAACAGGTTAACAAGATTGTAACACATATAAGCCAAATAGGCGACAGCGCTTGTTTATTGCGCGTTGCAAAGATGAGCATTACTGTTAAGGAGATAAGTACGTCGATGATTTTAAGGGGAAACTATATCCGCGATCTGCTTTCGGGCGATGCCCGAAGCGACGTTACTGTACACGGATGGGTTAAGACCCGGCGAGACAGCAAAGATGTCTGCTTTGTTCAACTGAATGACGGGTCATGCCCTGCGGATTTACAGGTTGTGATAAGCCCTGCCAATTTTGATGCCGATCTACTGCGTAGGGTAACTACGGGAGCCTGTATACGGGTGAACGGTCAACTTGCGTCGTCTCCTGCAGCCGGCCAGGCATTGGAACTGCAGGCGATGGAAGTAAAAGTTATAGGCGAGGCTGACCCTGCCACCTATCCACTGCAGAAGAAGGGACATACCATGGAGTTTCTTCGTGATATTGGTCACCTAAGGACCCGTAGCAATACTTTTGGTTCGGTATTTAGGGTCCGTACATCGCTGGCTCAGGCCATTCACAGTTTCTTTCATGAAGAGGGTTTCCTCTATGTTCATACGCCCATCATCACCGCATCCGATTGCGAGGGCGCAGGTGCAATGTTCGGCGTGTCCACGCTGGACATGCTGAATGTTCCCCGCGTAAACGAAGGCGCGCAGCGCGGCCAAGTGGACTTTGGGCAGGATTTCTTTGGCAAACCTGCTTACCTTACAGTAAGCGGACAGCTTGAAGCCGAAATCTTCGCTCTAGCTTTCACCAATGTGTACACTTTTGGCCCCACCTTCCGTGCGGAGAACTCCAACACGCCACGCCACCTGGCAGAGTTCTGGATGATTGAGCCAGAGATGGCATTTTGCGATCTGCAGGACGACATGTTTTTCGCTGAGAAATTCCTCAAAGCGATTATCGCCAGGGTAATGGACGAATGCGCCTCCGATCTCGAGTTCTTTAACAAGCGCATCGACAACTCAGTTCTCCAAACGCTCGAGAACGTCGTGAATTCCGTGTTTGAGCACATTACCTATACCGAGGCTATTGCACTGCTGGAAAAGAGCGGTCAAACCTGGGAATTTCCGGTTTCGTGGGGTAGCGACCTTCAGAGTGAACATGAGCGTTACCTTACTGAGCAGGTATTTAAGAAGCCCGTAATCGTTGTTGACTACCCTCGCGAAATTAAGGCGTTCTACATGCGTGCGAATGACGATGGTAAAACTGTACGGGCAATGGATGTACTTGCTCCACGTATTGGCGAGATAATTGGAGGAAGCCAGCGAGAAGAGAGGCATGATGTACTTCTCAACAGGATAACTGAACAGGGCCTGGATCCTGCTTCATACTGGTGGTACCTGGAACTTCGCAAATACGGATCGGCACCGCACGCCGGGTTTGGCCTGGGATTCGAGCGGCTGATGCTATACCTTACGGGAATGAAGAACATTAGAGACGTCATTCCATTTCCCCGCACTCCTGGTACTGCCGAGTTTTAATGCGTATGAACAAGC
>JAJZFK010000148.1 GCA_021805405.1 bacterium | reverse complement strand
TCGCCACTTATGGTAGCTGTAACGGGTGGCTGTGCTTCGCTGCTTCAATAAATTGCATTTGTCGCGACTAGTACTTTAGCAACCAAATGAGCATCAGCAATTACGTTCTGTCCTACGCATCGAATGATAGCTACCGCGAGGTGCCTGTTTTTGTGGCAGTAACGGTCTCATCCTCAAGTTGACCAGGAGCGTCTGGGCCATCGTCCTGGGAGTTCACGTTATCGGCATCAACGTAGCCCTCTGCACTATGGGTACCGCTAATCCGTACGGTGCCAGCGAGCGGTTGTGCTTGCGCAAGCGTCGCAGGTTCTGTGAGCGGCAACAGTAGGGCGAACCCTACGGCACCTGCCACAACGCTCACCATTGACGCATGCATCACGTGGTCTACCGCAGGTACAACCTGCCCCGCCAAACGTTTCACTCTCGACAGCAACCTACCGTCCATTGCTGCCAGTGCGGTCCAGCCCTGCCGAGAGCGTCGTTCTGCCAACGCTGCCAGAGCCCGAATGTACACCGACCTGTCGCAGGTCTTTACCACCAGCTCATCGCAACAGACTTCGCGTTCATCGCGAAGGCGTCTAGATGTCCATCGCAAGACAGGATTAAAGAAGAATAACGACTCGACAACGCTCTGCAGATAGTTCACCGTAACATCTCCGCGACGGATGTGTGCCAACTCGTGTACCATAAGTGCATCAAGCTGCTCGGTGGTTAAATCCCACTGCATATCACCCGGAATAAGTACACTGGGTCGAAACCCGCCTATCACCATCGGCGTATCCACGTGATACGACCACGCCACGAGCGGGAACCTGCTAAGGCCCAGCTCCGCACCCAATGCTGAAAGCCTAACGGCCGTATCCCCTGTAACCGGAACAGCGGCTTTACGTATCCTGCTAATATAGTTCCAGCCGTTTAACGCAGCAATGCCTAGTATTAGCTGCCCCACGCACCAGGACGCCGCCAATAGCGGCAGAAGGCTTCCGAGTCGTGCGATCATGGCTGCTACTGGCCCATGCACCGTTGTAATGGTAACCGCAATATTTGAGGCGGCATGTCGTACCGGCGTAAATTGTGAGCAGAGAGCCGCCGTCACTGGCGCGATAATCATGAGGGCAAGGAACATGAGCAGCGTTTGGTATCGTCGTGTAGCAGGAGATGCCGATTGGCGCTTCAACACCAGGACGAGCAGTGCAAAAAGCAGCCCGTCCATCCACAGGGAATGTAACAGTACGAGCGCCACCGCACAGGTAAGCTGTGACCTCAGCAATTCGTTTACCCCAGTCATGACTGCTTCCCCTCCAGGCTCTCCACGATGCCTTTTATCTCGGCCAGCTCCTCGGTAGAAACATCACCCGTTGCCAGGGCGCCCAATACCAACTTGCGCGCCGATCCCTGAAATACGCGCCAAATGAAATCGCTCACCATATCCGCTTCAACGTCTGCCTCACCTATTGCGGCTGTGTAAATGTGTGCCCTGCCCTCCGGAAGCCTTGTAACGAGCCCCTTCTCTGTCATGATCTGCAAAAACTTCAAAACGGTGGTATAGCCCCAATTCTGCTGATCCTTTAGAGCATCACAAAGTGCACGAACAGGGCACGGGCCGTTGCGCCACAAACAGCGCAGAATAGTGAGTTCGGCGTCGGTGGGTTTTGGAAGCGTGGTGGAACGGGTTCTCACTAATTTCTTCTCCTTGAAAACTGGGCTGCAACGGGTTCTCAGTACAAGTATATACGAAGACATTCGTAGTTGTCAATAGCATGTACGAAGATGTTCGTAGAAAATAAATACCACTGGTCTTTCACTATGCCACTCTACCTGGGAATTCGAATGTTAACCGCAGTACAACCCGTAAATGTACAAAAGTACCAAATCAACACGTATAATGTAAGATAAGGCATGTAGGGCATAAATATTATCGCTCTCCCATACAGCTTAGCTCAAGGCGTGCACTCTGGAGGGATTCCGTTGTACAGAATACTTAGAATATCCGTGGCGGTAATTCTGGTTGCAATCGCTGCAGATACAGCCTATATGGCCGGGCGCAACCTGGGCCACGGCAGCGCACAGCAGCTGGGCGGTATCTCACGTCTCATCGCCGAGCAGTCAATGCCAGGTAACCTGGGTACGGTTGCGATGGCAGATCCCTCAACTGCGTCGAAAGTTCCTCCCCGCGAAGTTTTCCAATCCATTATCGACCGTATTCATAGGCGGTACGTACGAGATTACGGCGGAAACAGCAATCTTAGCAATGGGGCGCTTGCCGGGATGGTAGCGGCCCTCAATGACCCGTTCACGTCTTACCTAACGCCCGGTCTCTGTTCGGCGCGAAAACAGAGCCTTGCGGGAACCTATCATGGTATTGGTGCGGACCTCGTGATCACACGTCAAACCAAAAACGATGTAGATTACGACTACCTCACTGTTGAAGATACAGCCCCTGGCGGCCCCGCCGCAATGGCAGGATTGAAGCCCGGAGACCACATTACCAACATTGACGGGCATTGGGTCATCGCATACTCCATTCTGGCCGATGTAGCAAGAATCGTGAAGGAAAAAAACAAGGATGCAGCCGCTAAACAGGCTGAGCTCGATCCTATCGCGACACGGTTTCAAGCTGGATATTCGTTACCAAAATCTCTAAGGCTGTTGACCGAAGGCACCGGAACGAACTTCAAAATCACATTTGCGCGAAACGGCAGGTCTGCCCCTACAACCGTTACGCTCACAACGGCTGTGACTGCCGTGAAGCCCGCTGAGTTTACAATGCAGTCTGGCAGCATCGCCTACCTCAAGATCCGCGAGTTCAACAGGGAATCAACCAACGTGGTGGATGCAGCGCTACCGCAAATCAAACAGTCTAAGGGGCTCATCCTGGACCTGCGCGACAATAGCGGTGGAGTTATTAGTGCGTCTGGTTCCGGGATAGATGGCTACGATGCTGCGTTGCACCTTATCTCTGTGCTGGGCAAGGGCGGCCATATTGCAACGATTGAGAAGAAGCCCGGAAATTTTGTACAGGTAAGCGTAGCGACCACTGCAGGAGTGGGCGTACCGGTGGCCATCCTCATCAATCACGGAACTGCTAACCTCGCTGAAATGGCCGCCGAGAACCTGCACAACAAGATAGGCGCATCGCTAGTTGGCACCAGTTCCTTTGGCAACTCCATTCTCCAGCTGTTCGCACCGCTAGATGACGGCGGTGCGTTACAGATAGACACTGCTCATATTGCCAGCCTGGATGGTAAGGGCCTTAAACTGCCGTTGCAACCAACCGTTGCACTTCCTCCCGCAGATGCCGATGGCACTGCAGCTATAACCCGCGCTCAATCGCTTCTGTAACTCGCTCTACGGGGATAAAACTTTAATGACCAGCAATACGAAATCATCGCCATATCGAGCATACTTCCTACCAGTAGCGGTTGGGATTATAT
>JAJZFK010000284.1 GCA_021805405.1 bacterium | reverse complement strand
AATCTCGACCACCGCGAATTTATGTAATGGCTGAAGCCTAAGGAGAGTGAGAGGCACGCCAAGCTCATTGTTATAGTTGCCACTAGTGGCCAACGTTGCACCGCTTCTGGAACAGATCGCTGCCACCATTTCCTTCACCGACGTCTTTCCCACGCTGCCAGTAATTGCCGTTACTTCAGGATCGCGCTCTTTTCGCCACCACGCCGCCAGACGCCAAAGTGCCTGCAAGGTATCTGGTACTACAAGGAGTGTGCCGGAACTTCTCGGCAATTCCCGTGTCACCAGGGCAGCCGCTGCACCGGCATTGAACGCTGCATCCACCCAGTGGTGACCGTCTGTGTTCTCACCTGGCAACGCGGCAAACAGCGCACCCTGGGTGGCCTCGCGCGAATCAATTACCACGCTGCTAATACCGCTTACGGTAACGGATCCTCGCACCAATGTTGCGCCGGTAATCTCGGCGGCTAGATCAATAGCAATCTCTCCGCTCACTGTTTAGCACCACGTGCACTCAACGCGTTGGCGGCCAGCTCACAATCATCCATATGAATTTTCTCTGTACCGATAATCTGGTAGTCCTCATGCCCTTTACCGGCAAGTACCACAACGTCACCTTTTCTCGCAGATGCGATCGCAGTCGCAATAGCCTTTGGCCTGTCTGGTTCAACTAAAACTTGCGCGCGGCAAGCCCTCATTCCATCAACGACCTGTTGAATAATTGCATGGGGGTCCTCGGTACGCGGGTTATCCGAAGTAACAATTGCTATATCGGCGTGTGATCCTGCAATACCTCCCATGATGGCACGTTTAGATGTGTCACGATCGCCACCGCAACCAAAAACTAGAAGGATTCGGCCCGGTTGCAGAGCTTCAACGGACAGCAACAGGTTTTGAAGTCCATCTGGCGTATGCGCATAGTCTACGATTACGCTGAAATCCAGGTCTCCCGAAGGAACGCTCTGAAATCGTCCAGGTACGGGCGGCATCCTTTGAAGGGATGCGGTAATGGTCTCCAGGTTCACGCCAAGTCGCAACGCCGCCCCGATTGCACCTAGAGCGTTGTTCACCTGAAATGCACCACCTATTGGGAGGTTAACCTCCGCCTCAAAGCGTTTAGTACCAGAGTCGTGCACCACGACGAAGCTGCTGTTAGATGCATTAAGGTTTACATCCTTAACCTGCAACACTGCAGGCATGCCAGGATCTGCGGAATAGGTGATGACGTCACCCCGCACCATGGTAACGAGATCACGCCCCTCCCATTGTCCAACGTTCACCGATCCTACGAACATGCGACCATCTGCACGCGGATACTTTACAGGGTAATCCGTAAAGAGTGTTGCTTTCGCCTCAAAGTAGGCTTCCATTGTCCCATGGTAATCCAGATGATCCTGTGTAAGGTTGGTGAAAATCGCTGCGTTAAATGCGATTCCAGCCGTACGGTGCTGCGCCAACGCGTGTGAGGAAACCTCCATTACGACTGCTTGCGCGCCTTCATCCCGCATGCGGGCAAGCAGGGCTTGCAGCTCATCGGCCTCTGGCGTTGTGTGGCTGCTCTCAATTGCTACGCCATCCAGCTCAGAACCCAACGTGCCAATAGTGCCCACTCTCAGTCCTGAACCCCGCAGAATTTCGGCAGTCATCCTCATCGTGGTGGTCTTCCCGTTAGTGCCCGTTACCCCCACCATTACCATCGACTGTGACGGTTCGCCATACAGGCGGCAGGCAAGTGCGGGAAGTGCCTTGCGGCAATCTTTTACAGTGAGGAAGGCAACTTCCGGGGGTACACCTGACGAGGCATCTGCCGCATAATCTGCCTGGGCAACTACAGCCGCAGCGCCCCGCTCAACCGCCTCGTGGATAAAGCTATGACCATCGTGCAGTGCACCGGGAATACATACAAAGAGGTTGCCTGGCGTAACAATACGCGAATCGTGAGTGATACCGCTTATGTCGCGACTGAGGTCACCATTAGCGGAGAGAACCCGAACCGAAGGCAGAAGTGTGTTGAGAGGAATTGGCGTAAACATTCATATGCTTCCGTGTAAATTTGGGAGGCACCCACCGCCCCCGCTGCGGTTAATCCCCAAAAATGCAGGGCACCGCCATACCTATATTGTAACCTTAACCTAGCAGAAGAAAAAAGGGGTCGTGCCTGAAAATAATAAAACATCAGGTGCAGGTGGCACGACCCCGGAGCCATGCGCATAACCGGAGCACGAAGCGCATAGCAAAACGAAAATGTTAGTTGTTCAAGGCGACAGTCTGTTCAGCAGGCTGCTTCAGAGGTGGCAGGCCCTCCTGGGCTCGTTGACTCGCCATTGCTGCGTCGTACTGCGTATTGCCTGGGTCATCCTGCGGTACACGCCACAGTGCCAGCAGGCGCTGGGCAATCTCCTTAAAATAGGGAGCGGCGACCTCCGCACCATAGTAGTGTTGATGATCAGGATCTCTCACAGCCACTAGAATTACCATCCGCGGATTGGAGGCCGGTGCAATCCCAATGAAAGACCCTGTGTAGGCACCGGGCCGGTAAAGGGATGCGGTACCCGTTTTCCCTGCGACAAGGTAGCCGGGTATTGCTGCATCGGTACCGGTGCCACCCGTAACCACACCCTCCAGCATCTGCAGCACCTCGTCGGCAATAGCCGCATGCACAGGATGGCGAACAACCGCTGGTAGCCACTGTCGCAACACATGACCATTCTCGTCTGACAGCTTCTCCACCAGCAGCGGCTTCATAAGCGCTCCATGGTTGGCTATAGCTGCATACCCCATCGTGAGTGCGAGGGGTGTGGTTGTGACCGACTGCCCAAAGGCTGACCGTGCGGTTTTAGCATTACTAAACGGCTGCGCAAATTTGTCGTATGTCCAGGATCCCGCCAAAGCCCCCGGCAATCGTACCTTTGGACGAGAAAACAGATCGTAATCTGTAAATGCGCGATCAAGCGCTTGCCCCCCCATTCGCATACCAACCTGTGCAGCCCCCAGGTTACACGATACCCGCAGGATCTTGGCTGCATTTACCTCGTGGTGAACTTCGCCTTTCGCACAGTGAATATACCGGCCATCCACTTCGAGTTCGCCTGAACAATAGAACGAAGTCTGCGGTGTAATGTATCCCCTATCCAGTGCATAGGAAAGTGTGAATGCCTTCATGGTGGACCCTGGCTCATACACCTGCCCCACACACCTATCCATAAGAGACGCAAGCTTTATTGGCGCACGTTTACCTGGCTTATCTGGCAACGGGTTTGCATCATATGCTGGTAGACTCACCATCGCCCGAATCTTGCCGGTAGACGGTTCAACTATCACAATGGCAACGCCGTGTGGGTGAAACTTCTGCATGATCTGCAGTCCAGCCTGCGTCGCTATCTGCTGTGCTGCAGGATCAAGCGTTGTTTGCACGTCCTCGCCAGGGTGCGCGGGTCTAAT
>JAJZFK010000083.1 GCA_021805405.1 bacterium | reverse complement strand
CTCGCGAGTAAATGTAATTCGTTTCTCTATTCCGTGCTCGGCAGCCTGCCTTGGTGCCAGGTGGGTGCGCGCAATGGCAATCTTCTCTTCCTCGGTGTAGCCGGCAATCTCTATCACTTCCATTCTATCGCGCAGTGGCGGAATGATGGAGTCCAGCACGTTCGCCGTGGTAATGAATAGCACATTACTAAGGTCAAACGGGACATCAAGATAGTGGTCCCTGAAGCTGGAGTTCTGCTCAGGATCCAGAACCTCCAGGAGTGCACTACTGGGATCGCCTCGGAAGTCCGAGTGCACCTTATCTATCTCGTCCATCATAAAGACAGGGTTATTGCTCTCTGCACGCTTTATACCCTGTACAATCTGGCCAGGCAGTGCGCCAATGTAGGTCCTTCTGTGGCCGCGTACTTCTGCCTCATCGTGAATACCGCCAAGCGACATGCGGACGAATTTGCGCCCAAGTGCACGTGAAATGGACCGGCCAAGAGATGTCTTACCAACGCCGGGAGGTCCCACAAAGCAGAGTATTGGCTGCCGAGTAGTGCCATCTGGCTTGTATCTACGTACGGCCAGGTACTCAAGAATGCGGTCTTTTACTCGCTCAAGTCCATAGTGGTCTTCATCGAGTACCGCTTTCACTGACTGGATATCCAGGTTGTCGGCCGTGGAGGTTTTCCACGGCATTGCAACCATCCAGTCCAGGTAGGTGCGGGCCACATTGTAATCAGGCACTGCAGGGTTCATGCGTGAAAGCCTGTCGAGCTCCCGTTCGGCCTCCTTCAGCGCCTCTTCGGGCATGCCAGCATCCGTTATGCGTGCGCGAAGTTCGTCCATTTCCTGCGTACGGTCGTCACCCTCTCCAAGCTCTTTCTGAATCTGGCGGAGGTGCTCGCGCAGGTAGTATTCCCGTTGGGTCTTACCCATCTCCTGAGCGACCTCAGATTGCAGCCGGTTGCCAAGCTCAAGTACCTGCAGTTCGCGTGCCAGCAGCTGCATGAGGCGATTCATGCGCGCCTTCACGTTGAGCATTTCCAGTACTTCCTGGCGCTCCTGGTAGCTCAGCCGGGGAGCCTGTGCAGCAACCAGGTCGGCTAGTGTGCTGGCGTCTTGCACGTTTGCCGACATATTCTGCATTTCGTCTGGCAGGTCGGGTGAAAGCTGCACGATGCGGGTAAACATCTCACCTATATTGCGCCGTAGAGCCTCTACTTCCATTTTATCCGCCTCAAGAACGGGTTCGTCTTCCAACAGGCGAATTTTGGCCTTAAGGTATGGCGTTGTTTGAACTACTTCATCCACCGTAAATCTATGCAGGCCCTGAACGATAATGCGTATGCCCTCGGATGTCTGCGTCATCATGCGGACGGCTACCACTACACCCATGGGGTAAATATGTTCTAGCGTGGGGTTGTCGACCGATGGGTCGCGCATGCATGCTACCGCAAGAAGCCGATTGCCATCGTGCATACTATCATTTACAAGCTGCACGCTACTCTCTCGCCCAACAGAAAGTGGGGCCATAAGCGCGGGGAAAATAACGACCTCGCGTAGAGGCAGCAGGCAGAGCACCTCGGGTATTGTTACATTACCCTCGCGCACCATTTCTCCTTCCAAACGAACAGACTCGGTGGTTTCATCCAGGATATTAGCGAGATTTTTGGTTTCCATATCGTTTCTCTTGCGGCACTTTCCGCTTATTGCATTGTTAATGAGCAGGCAAATTATGGCACAAACTGAAATTTTATGCTCGATAGACCTGCCTGTAACGCACTCAATCTATGTGACTATACTAATGTATGTAGGTGATGGTTCCATTAGCCCCGTCCGCCACTTGCAACCAATGGTGTGAAACTACTGTCATTATAATAAGGCAGATTGATAGTAAACGGCTACCACTATCATGACAAGTTTACGTTTCCGGGGCTAAATCTGTGGGCCGGCACCCAAACAGGACTCATGATGTGTGAACCTAACCAGTTTTTGGGGTAATTACGCGGTAAAGAGGCTCTACCGCGTTGCTGGTGAATTGCCGCGCAAATGACCTTAGAATCGTGAAACTGGTGTGTTCGACAGTCTATTGGAGGTATATCGCGCGCAGGCAGGTTGAATTGGGCAGAGGGATATGATTTAATACTATTGGCCACCATCTGAAAATGAAGTTGACAAGTACAAGAAGTTATGTTTTGATGCGCCTACATTGGTTGTTTGATGTATAAATTGTAAAATCTTTGCTTACGTGGGCTGAGAAACATGAATGATTATGAACAAGATTTTCTAGTGAATGCTTCATCGCCATTGGCCAATAACCCATCGCTTGGGGGGGGGGCGGCCTGGTAGCGCGGTTTCGTATTATTTACCTGGTAGCACTGGCCGTTGCTTTTATTGGTATAAATTACCAGCTGAACCTTAGAGCGTCGCATGCGATTTCAGAGCTGAAGAACTCCACGCTATTTTACGCGCCAACGTCAAAATATGATGACCAACTGGCATCCTACACGCATTCCCAATTGCACATTCATTTGGTTGACATGTTAACGCCCGGGTCTGGCAAATTCGCGACGAGGTTAAACCTCGTCATACTCGTGGTAGCATCTGCCATTCTTCCCTTTGTCCAGGGCGTTTTACTTATCTATTTTCCACGACTTTGTCCCAACTGCCTAACGGTAACATTCCTTGCTGCGACTACCCAGTTTGGTTTGCTGCAAATCCTAAATGGAACACAAATGAAACTCATCGTCGTGAATAAATCAGCCGCGGCATTACTCCTTGGAGTTAGAGTTCTTCTTTTTACACATGATTCGCTCATCGCGATGGGGATCGTCAACGTTTCGAGCAGCGAGACTGTTCAACAGGTAGACCTCGGTGGACGCCCGATATCTCAATTTGATTGTTGACAGTGGCATTTGTGTTGGTGGCCGTTGTGCTTTACGCTACTGATCCGTCTAGTCGAAATCTGGTGTCTCAGAGCATCTATTCCTGCAACTATGTGTTAAACGGTGGATGTTGCAATAACGTTGACGGTGCATCAAAATGCACCGCAACGTGGTGTCCACCGCAAAACAATTATTAAATTCTCACGGGCGTCCAGTTTTCCCAGGGACGATGGGACAGGTTCGGGCTTACCCGGTTCAAAAAGGGGAGCGGAGGTGCGGTCTGGCCTCTTCTCCCTGGAGTATGGAAGAAATGACCAATCGTGTTCGCGTAGGATTTACTCTTGTTGAGTTGCTGATTGTAATTGCTATTATAGCGGTTCTCGCGGCAATCCTGTTTCCGCTATTCGCCTCGGCTCGGAAGGATGCGCGGATGGCGACCTCGGTATCCAACCATCATCAACGGCATAGCATTGCGACTTTACATGGACGACTATGGTGGTCGTTTACAGGATCTTCCGCGTTCCGATGTGGCATCGAAAGTCCTAGCCAACGAACCGACTTGCGACTCAAAG
>JAJZFK010000379.1 GCA_021805405.1 bacterium | reverse complement strand
ATAGGTGGTTGTTATGGCAGTGGCCGCATTGTTTCCAGGCGTTGTCTTAGAGATAAGGTTTCCGAGGGCATCGTAAACGAAGCTTGTGGTGACTGTCTGTCCGCCTCCCGCGGTGCCCGGCATGGGAGCTGTAATAGTTTTCAACAGACCGCTTGGCTCGTAGTATGTGTAAGTTGTAGGGGTTCTACTTCCCTGCTGTAGGGATGTCAATTCACCAAGCGCAAAATTATTGTAGCTGTAGGTATACGTTGTTGTGGTACCGTAAGGATTTGTTTCGCTGGTTACGTTGCCGAATTTGTCGTAGGTGTATAACCACGTGCCTTTTCCGCCTGCGCCGCCAACTGCAATACCGTTGCCATCTTGAACCTGTGAAGGTAAGTATGGATCATTTGGATCAGCGTAGCTTGAAGACGTCGTTGATCTTCCAGCGCCATCTGTCGTTGCTGTCGTATTCATATTCTGATCAAATCCGCTCGTTGAGGAATACAGCAGATTACCATGCACACCCGTCACTATCCACTTTGTGTCCGAGCCATCAACAGCCGAATAGGCGGTGACATTACCATTTGGGTCCACGGTGCTAGTGACGTAGTCGGTATCCGGCTGGTAGTTTATCGTTGCAGTACTAACGCCGCTGCCCGTTGGTGAGGGTACGGTCAGTATGTGCAGAAATGGCACCGCTTCCGTACCTTCGCCGTTTGCTACATCCTCGTACCCATAAACATAACGATCTGGCGGGTTCACCGTACCTGTCGCCACAACCTGTGAAACATGATCCAGTTCACCGTAGTTCTGGTCATAACCGGATGGTACGTTCTGCGTAGCGTACACGCCCGTATGGTAATAAACACTCCTTCCGTATCGATCAGTAACCGAGGATATCCAATCGAACACAGGATATGTACCTGAATCTGATCGCGAAATCGTTAGAAGTGGCGAACCGTTCTTGTCAGTGATCTGCGACAATAGCGGCAATGTCGAATCAATACCCTGGCCGCTGTACAGAAAGTTAATTGCGTTGCCTTTCTGATCTATTATTTGCTTTAAAACGTACTGCCCCATGGTTGGCGCGTACAGACTATCAGTCGTCACCCACTGCGTTCGGTCTGGAAAGGTTAGCGTGAAATAAGTGCTACCGTTCGTTGTATCGTAATTCCACGTAATTAGTAGCCGAACGCCGGTTTCAACTACACACGCAACATGCGGGTTTGCTGCCGTGGGAGCCGCAGTATCGGTTGCAGTAATAAGGGATCCGTTGGGAAGATAGAGATCAACCTGGCCCGGTGTAAGTGTGCTCATCACAATGTTATACGGTTGCGACCAGCCTACGCCAAAGTCGCTATCCTGGTAGGTTGCAGCGGGACCCGGGCTTGTCGTCGGCCCCCTAAGGCTGTTATATAACCTGCCCCAATCAACCGATGGCCCCAGCGGATTGTAAACATGCAGGTCGGTTGGAGGCGTATATTCCTCCTCACCCGTCGACAGATTCACCGGGTCGCCCGCGGTGGCTGATGCCATTGTGTCATAACCACCGTCCGGTCCGTTGACGTCTCCTGGGTAACAAGGCTTGGGGCAGTTAGGGTTTTTCCACCAGTGTTCGCAATGTTTCGCCTCGGGCTTGCCGCCGCACTGCACTCCGCTTGCAGGCGGCACCCAAAGTTTTATGCTCGTACCCAGTGCCAGTGGCATTCGAATTCCAATTGGCAAAACGGTTGCGGCAACCTGCGTGACCTCTGGTGAAACGTTTCGCGCAAGTGCGCCAAGGGCAGCATCCCAGCGTGAGTCGCGTTTGCAAAATACCGCATAGCCTGATGGCTCAAGAAGGTGCCACTGCTTCCAGCTTAGATGTACCGCACCACCAGGCCAGGGACCACAATCTGAGCAGACGTAATCAACGCCATGCTGATCAGCGTTTGTTACCGCAATAAAGTGGTCGCGTTCCACAAAAGCCATGAGCGGCTTGGGTAGTTTTTGAAGTCCTTTATCGGTAGCCGTAACGGTGTAAGCCCCTAAATTTAACCTTTTCGCTGCGGCAATTACGTCCTGCAGCGTGCTGCCCTCACCCGTAACTTTACAAACGCTGCTTACGTGCACTTTCGAATATGGCATGTGGTGCGCCCGCAGATATACCGCCAGTGCGGCAGCACCGCAGTACGGGTCTAATTGCGGGGGCTCGGGAATGTTCTGCGCAGCGCGTAACGCATGAAAACCTGCGCACGCGCCCGCGTGCCTCGCCCACAGTGCACACAACCTGTGGGAAAATGCTTCCGGAGCTGCGTGGTGAAGAAGTGCAGTGAATTCGGCTGCAGATCGAGCATACGCGCCCATTGCGTAGCGGCTGACTGCTGCGTCATACTCCGCAAGGCTGCGCTCACGGCTCTGATTGCCGGCCTCTGCCCACGCATTCTGAAACAGCAAAATAGCAGCTTGAGGGTGGAGCTCGAGCGCTAGCTGCATTTCACCAAGATGGATGAGCGCCAAAGACTTCACATCTCCATCCACAGAGTGCGCTGCTTGACGGTGCCATGTTTTGACCTGCACACTGGTAGGCGCAAAGTCAAGCGCGCCCTCCTCGTTAAGTATTGAGACCAGATCACGATTCGGTTTCGGTTCCTTCACCTTCTCCATCGCCCAGTTCCGCGTGCCAGGGGTGTAATGAATGGTATGCCAGGACGGGTCATCATGAACCTCTAAAGGCTTAACGACTTTCCCCCGCACCGAAGTAGAGGGAGCACCGGAACCAGACGGCTCCGCAAGAGCGAATGGAACCGCTGACTGTAACAGCATTGAACAGGAGGTAAGCATAACAATGATACGCCGTGCACTGTTTAGGCCGCCGCACGAACCGTGGCGCACCGCACGAGCTTTAAAAGAGGATGCGAGCCGAAGGCCGATGCGAGCCGAAGGCCGATGCGAGCCGAAGGCCGATGACAGTAAGCGAACGTTAAACATAATGTGTCCCCTTTCGTGATGGGCAACAGGTTCAAGGTCCGAGACAGGTAAGCCACTTCAAGTGGTGGCCTCATTATGAGCATATCAACACGATTAAATTAGATTGTCTCATTTTATCAGGTTCGAGAATTCCTGTCAATACTGCTGTCTTAAATAATACTTATTTTTTATTAAATAATTTGCACATGATTAATACGTTAAACGCAAACTAGAGCATAAAATGGTCTCCATGTCCCTTGTCGGCGCATTGTGGAAATTATCACCATGAGCCCCCCTTTCTGCGGGCATCCCCTCGCGCAGTGATGGCGAGGAGCGCTCGGACGACTGGTGACCTGCAGGGCCGGGACGGAGCCTACGCAACAGCGGCCACCGCTATTCATACGCCGTCGCTCCCATAGCGAAGCTTATCGGCGGCAGGCAACCTCTACGTCATTCGTCGCGAGGATACAACACTGTAAACCGTCGTTGCTGCGCGGGCGTGGGTACCATATCCT
>JAJZFK010000463.1 GCA_021805405.1 bacterium | reverse complement strand
AAACTGCTACGGAACTTTTTGAATAACTGTAGAGGATTCGCAACGTGTATTGGTGTAGACGTACTACCCTGCCGCTGCATTTCTGCGAGCCAGAATGCGTCATCTGGTGTGAAATTCAGAAAAATCCTGGGCTGTTTGCGGTTCACTAGTCCCTGGAGGGTTATGAGCATGATGGTTTCGGAATCTGGTAAACCCTTCATGTTCACTTCGTAGAGGTGTGCTGCTGGTTTATTGAACGTTGGTTGAAAAGTGGCATATGGACGTGGTATTACAGGCAGTTTTACGTTTTTGTACACCTTAGGACGCCGAATGGTATTTAGGACATGGTAGTCATGCAGAAGCTGGTGGTCACCAATGTGCCCCTGTTCATGCAGTATGAATAGTGCTGCCCGGTCACAAAGCTGGCGCGAGTCCCACGCCTCGTAATCGCCACTGTCACCGTGGTGTGTCCACACGTCCATTGCTGGTTGGAAGCCGTCACCAACGTGCTTGATGAGTGCGGCTACCGGCAGCGGCCCCTCGTTTAGCAGCGGGATCACCGTGTCCGATGTCGGCAGGTTAGGAACGTCAATAGTCTGCAATTGTCCGCTATCATTCCATGTTCTCTTGAGCGGTGCAAGCCCCAAAGGATCACCCGCAGCAATCGCAACGGGATCCGCGGATCCGGAAGAAAAGCCTCCCACCCCAATGGCGTTGTCTGCAAACCCGTTCAAACCATTTACGTTACCTGTATCGTTCCAGCTGCCATTATTGTCGCGCACTGCCGTGTGCGTAAACGGCACGCCGGTGGTTACCAGGCAGCCCCCTTCGCGATGATAGCGAATAAGGTTTGGCATAGCGGCAACCGGAAACGTGTTGCCATATGGCAGGATGAGAATTGCTACGTTTCTAACGTTTAAAACGGCTGGATTGCAGAGTGCCGTAACATCCAGTTTTCGCGTTTGAATGCCAAGGTGGTTTAAATCCGAAGCAATTTCCGCAGGGTTAAGGAGTGGCGATTCCATGTAATACGGAAAGCCCTGCTGTGCGAACACTCCAACCACAGGATGTGGTGACAATGCCAAAGAGACGGTGGGTATTGCGATCGAACATAACGCAGCGACCTTAATACACCAGCGAATGACCTTCATAATGAGTACCCTCTCGGTGTGCAGCCAGTGGTGACTAATCATCAAAGATCAGGCTGCCAGAATAACCTAGCGACTTTGCTGGGACTGCGAGAAACAGAGTCCAGAACCAGATACATCTAAAGTTATCCTAAACACAACCATTTTCCTGCAATAGAGATTGGTGTATTTTGGTGAATTTGAAGAGTGACATACAATCGCTAAAAATGAAACGCAAGGGCAATTCCTTCGGATCCACGCTTTAACCATGGAGTGATGAGAAGTCCACGATCTCGCGAGAGTTCCCAGCGCGCAGTTAGCGTACCAATCACGGCACCTGCGAGTACATCCTGCACATAGTGCCGGCGCAGGCTAAGCCTTGATGCAGCAATGAACGTGGCTCCTGCATACCATAGTGCGGCTTGATGAGGATGAAACGAGGATTGCATGGCAGCAACACAAAATGCAGCGTCGGTATGCCCACTAGGGAAGCTATCTGTTGAGGACGAGGCCGGGCGCCGTTCTCGCACCGTGAGCTTAAGAAACTCCGTAATACCACCGCTTACCACCAGAGCATCGGCGATTCGCAATGAGTGCCTTCCACCGGACTTACCATCCTGAAACAGGGGATCGAGCACGCCAAACGCAAGATACGTAACCGCACCCGTGTCGCTTATATTGCGGTAATCGGCACGGCTAAGAAGGTGAGGAAAGGCAGTAAGGACGAGGGCTGTAACGCCAACTGCGGCGGCACTCGCGACTGTGACGGATGGGCTATCCAGCGTATGCAGGTGAACGGGTTCAGAAGCTGCCACGCGTGGTATAGCACTCGCACAGATTGCAGCCACGGCGATACTCCATTTTGGTGAAGAATTCAAATTCTGCTCCCTAACGTAAGGACACTGGCGCATCTGCTTCAGCATTAAATGGCGCAAGCAATACAACGAGATGCCCAGATACACCATGTATACCAGATTCTGGCGTGTTGAAGGTCAAATCCATTTCGGGGCTAATGCTGCATAGCACCAAGGCATCATTCCATTTGAGCTGTAATTCCTGTTTGAGGGAAACCTCACCAGATAGGTTTGCTACTTCAAAGCTCGCTCCCCTGTTTACAGCGTTATCTAGCATGTGATAGTCACAGCCACCTCCAAACAGGTACTGCCCACGAAGATGATCGTTAAGAGCTTGCGATGCCGCATCAAGTCCAACGGGCCGCAACTGGTACACATGGTGCCTGTCTAACAGGTCGCGCATGTGCAGGCACGCCAGCGCATTTACCTCGTCGTTGGGCGTTACGCAGACAAGGTGGGCAATTCCCTGCAAATCCAACAATTGGCGTTCCTGGTGGGATAAAAAGTTGACAGTATATGCCGTAAGCCCGGCTGCACGCGCTCGCCTTACGTTAAGAGGATTGCTATCGGCTCGCGCCACTTGCACGCCGTTGTCCTTCAGTGTGGTGGCTAGGTCACGTGCCCACCGGTGAGCTCCCAGAATGAGCACGCCCTGCCGCACCGTGTTTAACCCTAACCATTTTGCAAGCGGCGCCGCCGCGAGACCGTAAACTAGCACTGTACCCATTACTACCACGAAAACAACCGGCACCAGCATTTCAGCATCGGCGTGCCCGGCTTGTACCAGCCGGATTGCCAGAACAGAGGAGACCGAAGCGGCAACAATTCCTCGCGGCGCTACGAGTGCAACATACAACCGTTCGTTACGCGTGAGGCTACCGTGCAGCGTAGAAAGATAGACAACTACAGGGCGAATCACTACAATAAGAACGAGGGTAAACAGCACCTCACGTAGCAGATTTGCGGTGATTTCGTGCAACTGCAGCCTCGCAGATAACACAATAAACAGGGCACCTAGCAGAAGAGTTCGCAGTGTCTCCTTAAACTCTACAATAGAGCGCACATTCACCCAGTTTTGATTGGCAAGAATCATTCCCATTATAGTTACAGCGAATAGACCGGATTCTGGTTGAAACGAATCTGCAGCGACGTACACCCCTGCAACCAGCGCCAGCGTCACGGGGTTTTGTAGGTGGTCTGGCACAAGATTTCGCTTAAATACAATCACCGCAAAAAGTCCACCGGCTGCCGCAAAAGTCACGCCCGAAATTGAGGTGCGCAATATTCCAGATATGAGCAACATTGCCGGGGAATGTGGGTGCGATTCGGAAAAAACGCCTTCAAACACCAGAAGTGCCATTAGTGCACCTATGGGGTCTATTACAATTCCTTCCCAGCGCAGCACAGCGGCGGCTGGGCCGCGAGGCCTCACCTGCTCTAGTAGGGGAATGATCACGGTAGGGCCGGTAACTACCAGCAGCGCTCCCGTTAGTAT
>JAJZFK010000247.1 GCA_021805405.1 bacterium | reverse complement strand
TTCACCGTGAGCGCCACCGCAAAGCTAGTGAAGAGCATCGGGGGCGAGACGCCCCCGCTCCCAGGGCAGAACGCACGGCTGCTAAGTCAACACAACCACAGAGCTACTTAACTTGCCCACAAGCAATGCTACCGCTGCGCTACGCACCGCCGTAAACCATAACGAAATTAGCGATACGCCACATCTCCACTGTGCTACTGCACGCGGCGATGCTCGACTTTGACGTGATCGGGGTAAATAGGGTACAATTGCTTCCCTTTTCACAGTGAAGTGATCTTGTTTTGAGCCGCCAACGTTGTCGGTGTAACTGGTTTGATTGTTATTGAATATTAATCCGTGCCTGCACTAAGTTATTGCAGTGTACCACCGACCCGAAAGAAGAGGACGTGACCGTGAACGTCAGATCTACACCCGAAATCACTAAAACTGGCCTATATGACCCCGAATTTGAGCACGACGCATGTGGCGTTGGGTTTGTAGCCAGTATCAACAGGCAAAAGTCGCATACCATCATCGTTAAAGCGCTCAATGTCTTGCATAATCTAGCGCATCGTGGTGCCTGCGGCTGTGACCCTGAAACCGGGGACGGCGCTGGCATTCTGTTGCAGCTACCTCATGAGTTTTTCGAAACCGTGATGGCCGAAACTGGCGTGAACCTGCCGGAGCAGGCTCACTACGGGGTAGGCATGATCTTTCTACCGCAAGATGATCAAGAGCGGCACCTTTACGAGCGTATTATTGGCGAGGTCGTTGCAGAAGAAGGTCAATCGGTTATAGCATGGCGCGATGTGCCCGTCAATTCCAGTAGCATCGGGGAGGTAGCACGCTCGGTTGAGCCTGTTATTCGTCAGGTGTTCATTGGACGATCCGCTAATGTGCCAGACGACGACGCGTTTGAACGACGGCTGTTCATCATACGCCGACGCATTCAGAACCAGGTCGCCTCACTGCGGCTTCAAAATGAGAGCTTCTTCTACATTTGCAGCTTTTCTTCGCGCACAGTGGTGTACAAGGGGCTGCTCATGGCCGAGCAGATAAGCGCATATTATCACGACCTATCTTCCCCAAATATGGTGACATCACTGGCCCTCGTGCACCAGAGGTTTTCAACCAACACGTTTCCAACCTGGGACCTCGCGCATCCCTTTAGATACATCGCCCACAACGGTGAGATCAACACCCTGCGAGGAAACAGAAACTGGATGAGGGCGCGGGAGGCACAGCTTACTAGTGCCGTGTTTGGTGATGAGGTTAAGAAGGTTTTGCCGCTCGTAAACCGCTCGGGCAGCGACTCGGCGACCCTCGATAACGCTGTCGAGTTGCTCACACTTGGTGGGCGCAGCCTGCCGCACGCCATGATGATGCTTATACCAGAAGCGTGGGATGCCGATGACCTCATGGATCCTGACCGGCGCGCCTTTTATGAGTACCACGCCTGCCTAATGGAACCGTGGGATGGCCCAGCGGCCGTCTGCTTTACAGATGGCAAAGTAATTGGTGCTCTACTCGACCGAAATGGACTGCGCCCTGCCCGCTATCTAGTCACCGATGACGGCCTTATTGTGATGGCATCGGAGACTGGCGTGGTTGAAACCGACCCTGCGCATGTAGTGCAGAAGGGACGCCTGCAGCCCGGCAAGATGTTCCTGGTAGATGTGGAAGAGGGGCGTATAATCAGTGATGACGAGCTGAAGGGCGACCTTTGCCGGCAGCATCCGTACCGTGAATGGCTGCAGAACAACCGTGTCACGTTGGCGCAACTGCCCGACACTGCTGCACCTCAAGAACCGGACCACAGCACACTCATCATACGGCAGAACGCATTTGGTTATACGCTTGAGGATATACGAATAATCCTGCAGCCCATGGCGGTTAACGGTGAGCAGCCACTAGGCTCAATGGGCACAGATACACCACTCGCGGTGCTGTCGCGGAACCCGCAACTACTGTACAGCTATTTTAAGCAGCTGTTCGCGCAGGTTACTAACCCGCCAATCGATCCCATTCGCGAAGACATGGTGATGTCACTTGTTGACTACATTGGCAAGGAAGGTTCACTGCTCGATCCTGGCCCGGGTCATGCGCGCATGCTGCGGCTCGACTCACCCGTGCTCACCAACCTGCAACTGGAGCGAATGCGCCACGTACGCACACCAGATTTCAGCTCTATTACCCTGCCCATGTGGTTTTTTGTTGAAGAAGAAAACGGACTGGAAACTGCCATCAACCGTCTTTGTGAGGCAGCCTCCCAGGCTGTTCGCGACGGCTACAGCTTCATTATCCTGTCCGATCGTGGGGTAGACGATCTTACTGCGCCTATTCCCAGCCTATTGGCAGTATCCGCAGTGCATCATCACCTCGTTCGCGAAGGTACTCGTATACAGGTTGGGCTCATTCTGGAGTCTGGCGAGGCCCGCGAGGTTCAGCACTTCGCGCTTCTAATTGGCTACGGTGCGAGCGCTATCAACCCGTATCTGGCATTCGAAACGCTAGATGACATGTGCCGCCAGCACATCCTTGAAATTTCGCCCGATAAGGCGCACAAAAACTTCATCAAGGCCATTAGCAAGGGGCTGCTTAAAACGTTCGCTAAGATGGGTATCTCTACCCTGCAAAGCTACCGTGGGGCGCAGATCTTTGAAGCCATAGGACTCGGCCAGGAGATGGTGGACAAATACTTCACCGGCACGCCTAGCAGGCTGGGTGGTATCGGCCTGAAGGAACTGCAGCGCGAGGCGCTTGCACGGCACCAGCACGCCTACCCACGGGCACACATCCCCGAAACGCTAGAGTTGGAAACAGGCGGACAGTACCAGTGGCGCCGATTTGGTGAATACCATCAGTACAACCCGGATACTGTCGCAACTCTGCAGCACGCAGTACGCAGCAACAGCTACAAGGACTTTAAGGAGTTCAGCAGTTTTACCAACGACCAGTCGATAAACCTTGCAACCCTTCGTGGTCTATTGCAATTTAAGGAAAGTACCTCTATATCGATTGATGACGTGGAACCTGCTTCTGAAATTGTAAAACGCTTCGCTACTGGAGCGATGTCTCTCGGCTCTATCAGTCGTGAAGCACATGAAACTCTCGCAATTGCCATGAACCGCATTGGAGGCAAGAGTAACACCGGCGAGGGCGGCGAAGACAGCGTGCGGTTTACCCCAGATGCAAACGGTAACCGACGACGCAGCTCCATTAAACAAGTAGCTTCTGCACGGTTTGGCGTTACGGCGCACTATCTTGTGAATGCAGACGAACTCCAGATCAAGATGGCGCAAGGTGCAAAGCCCGGCGAGGGTGGAGAGCTGCCGGGTCACAAGGTAGACGAATACATTGCGCGCATACGGCACACGACGCCCGGCGTCACGCTGATATCGCCACCTCCTCATCATGACATCTACTCTATTGAAGACCTGGCGCAGCTTATATTCGACCTGAAGAACGTGAACCCCAATGCCC
>JAJZFK010000025.1 GCA_021805405.1 bacterium | reverse complement strand
CTTTGCATCGTTCATGCAGCGAACGAAGCAGGTGCCATCGCTGCTGAATTGCAACGCTGTTTGGGAGCGAGGCGGCAGCCTCTTCAACCATCTGAAACGTGACGCCAGCAGCTGCCAACTCCTGGCGCAACTTCAAAAGGCTGTCAGCTGCGCGCAACCAGTCCATTGTTCTACCAGATGCCTTAGGGCCGGGTACGATCTGCCCAGCCTCCTGCGGCGAGAGCGAAGATAGGGAGAAGGCCATCGCCATAAGACCGTCTATATCACTAGCTGTGGCGAGGCAGGGCGGGTTAAGCAGCTCAGGAAGTTCACCAATTGTACATATCAGCGGTGGCAGCAGCCGCGCGTTACCGCACCCAAGAGATTTTAGTTCATCTACCTTGAGAACGAGTAGTTCTCGCAGCCTTCTTGCCGCTCGGCGTGACGGCAAGACAACGAGCACGCTAGACATGTCCCAGGTATCACCGTCGTGAAACCTCGCGTACATATTGTCTACAGCAAGATGAAGAGCCGGCCTGCTCCAGCCCATAAATATACGCTCTACTGCCATATGCGGTCACCTCCGGCATGCCAATGCGGGAACTATCGTAGTCTGCATCCCGATAATTAATCCAGTTTATCTCTGCCGAATTCCGCATTTATCGAAAAATTAATGCGGTTTAGCAGGATTCGCATCGCTTTCTATGTAACCTTGAATGGGAATGTTGCGACCAATGTATAAAATAAACTGACTCAGGAGATTTCATGACTTTAAGTTATAACCGTATGCGACTCGCGGCTGCTACCATGGGCGCGTCCGCTGCTATCCTGCTGGCTCCGACGGGAGCCGCCGCACAGCAGCGGCATCATGAGGCAGGAGTAAATCACGGGATGGACCATGTTACACCTCATAACGGTGAAATTACCGCTGTTTCGCTGGGATACCATCTTACCTTTAGCAGCAATTTTAACGGAACTACGTTGAACCGCAAGAAGTGGATTGACAGTTATCCTGGTGGTGTTCGTACGCATAGCAACAATGAACAACAGTACTACTCACCACACGGATACAATGTTTCACACGGAGCGCTTCATCTCATCGGTTCCCATGTGCCCATGGGCGGTATGCAGTATACATCCGGCATGATCGCGTCGTATGGGCATTTCGCCCAAAAATACGGCTGGTTTGAAATTCGTGCAAAGTTTCCTGCAGGAAAAGGCTATTGGCCCGCATTTTGGCTGCTTCCATCGGACAGAAGTTGGCCACCGGAAGTTGATATCCTTGAGATTCTCGGCGATCAGCCAGACAAAGTCTACCTTACCAATCACTATTCACAAGATGGACGTCCTGCCGGTAAAGGTGGATTTTATGTTGGGCCGGATTTTTCTAAGGGCTATCATACGTTCTCGTTGCAGTGGACACCTACGAAGCTTGTGTGGTATGTAGATGGAGTAGCGCGTTATTCCACTACCGCGAACATCCCGCACGTACCCATGTACGTCATTGCTAATCTTGCAATAGGGGGCGACTGGCCCGGTATGCCGGATGCAAATACAAAATTCCCTCAGTCGATGGACGTCGACTGGATTCGAGTTTACCAGAAATAACAGACTAACGGGAGCCTGTGACGTTCGTGGGAACACCAACGCTTACAGGCTCGTTTTATTTTGTCTATTCCAGAGGTGCTCCGGTAGCTCTTGTGAGATGAGATACATCGTTCAGTAGAACTACTGCTTTGGTCCTCCCCACGGGTTTGTCCATTTCGTGTAATATACTGAGCGAGGCGTTGTCCAGCCACATTGCCCTCATTGCAGGAACAGGTGCGTCCAGCGTGGCACATATGAGAGATCGCAAGCAGCTGCCGTGCGCAACGATCACCACTGAACCCTCTGGGTGTTCCTTGCGGATCCTGTCCTGAGCGCCTAGCATGCGTGCCCACATTGAGTTGAGCGACTCCCCTTCAGGCGGTCGATACGTATAAGAGTCGTGAAGGTATTTCTGAAGAAGTTCGCCATCACCGCGTGCAACGATTTCTGCGTGGTTAAGACCCTCCCACAACCCTAGCATGGTTTCACGCAAGTCGGGGGTCGCTTGTACAGGCACACCTAGTGCCTCAGCGATAGTCGTGGCAGTTACCCGCGCCCGCGCCAGGTCGCTGCTCCATACTGCTGCGGGAGGTTCTGGAAGGGATGCAATGCGCACAGCAACCCGCCGTGCCTGTTCACGACCCTCCTCGTTCAGTGGCACATCCGTATGCCCCTGCATACGGCCTTCCGAGTTCCAGTCTGTAGTGCCATGCCTCACAAGGTAGAAACGTCGGCTGCGGGTTTCAGATGTCAAAGCATCACCTCTTTTAGACGTCATGATGGCAAATGGTGCATTGTCTTTAGTGGCAACGCACCATTTGAGTACTTAGCCTATCTGCCAGGGGTTGGCGGTGCCTGGGGGTGAACTTCTTTTGATCCGGCAGGGGGAGTGAAATGGAACCGCGATGCAGGAATGGACCCATTGACTACCTGCCCTTTGATGGTTTCTCGCAGACCAGCAGCAGCAGAATAGAGCTGCAGCAGGTTGTGATTTGCCTTATCGATTGTCAACACCACCTTTGCATGCTCGTGTATCTGCGCAAGCTGCGCTTTCGTCACACTAGGCGGGAATTTGGCTGGTAGCTGTGCCTCTACCTGAATTTCGTAGCAAGGACGACCAAACATGGAGGTCGATTTGAGAACGTGCGCTGTAGCAAGGTTGAACTTCATCTGGAGTATCGCAATGGGGCTAGCGGTTTTAGGTGCAGGGCTTTTGACGTAAACCTTGTGCAGAGCGTCATATTGAAGAATGGTCGAGCCATTGGAAACCGTAATAAGCTGCTGTTTGACTTGCGCGGCAAGGCCCGATCCGCTAATGTTCACGTGTTGAAAAAAGATGTTAGGAGCCTTATAATAGGTCTGCTCCGAAATTGTCTCGGCGAATGAACCCTTTGGTGTTTTACCGCTGCGCACAGCTGTGATCCTGGCGGAGAATGTGCGAATGTTACCGTAAAGCTCCTGTGTAGCTTTCACGACGCCGGCAGCCTCATTGGGTGCCGCAAAAGATGAGCCTGGTGCCCCAAGCACCGCCACAATACACAAGACCGAAGTAGCAGCCCCTAGTTTTAGGCGCGGCACCTGTACAAAAGCCATTATGATCTCCTGGTTAATCAAACTGGAAAAAACTGGACGGCAAGCACATGTTGATGTTGGCCCGTCTAGGTCTGCATAACGCGAAATGGTTAATCGGTGATGTATTGCAAAAAATTAGAGAATAGTAGAGCCATCACATTTTCAACATACTCAACGAAGATCGACAGAAAATGCAAATCCAGTAAAGTATACCACGTTGGTGCATTAATCGTGTGTCACACAGAAGCCGGTACAGCCATGAGGTGTCTCACCGCTTCAGTTACATCGTCCTCACGCATGAACGCTTCACCAACGAGCACTGCATC
>JAJZFK010000343.1 GCA_021805405.1 bacterium | reverse complement strand
GTAATTTGACGATTGGTGGAACCTGGCTCTTTGATGACGGTGTACCCGCGAGGGCGGTGACAATCGAAGGAAACCGGCAGTTCGCTACGGCGGAGGCGGCTGGCATTAACCCCGTTACATTCGCTGTGCAGCCAGATGGGCAAGCTGCTGCTATGGGATTTCCGACTCTTCCACTGCGCCAGATGGGGCCAGTGAAGAACTAGCAATGACGCGGCGTCCTGGCTGTGTACATTGGGACGACTCAACCTGGGGGAGCAATTATGTCATCTGCTGTCCTGCGCCTGGCTGCGCTAGCGGTAATTGCCGCTGAACTTCTGGGGTGCCGCGGCAATGTCTCACGCAGGATGCGTTCCGTGCGAACCACTAGCACAGGCGACGTTACGCAGCAAGTACAGTCGCTGCCTTCCCTGCCTAATCCCGGTAGCTTTGTGGAAACGCCGGTGGTCCCGCTAATAACTCCATCGACGACGATGCCTGCCCACTCTATAGCGGGTGTTCGAGGATTTGTTGTTAGCATGCCAATCGTGTCGTTGGGACTCACTCGTGACGACGAAGCCCTGGGAAATGCTTGTGCACTGTGGTTGAAGCTCATGCTTGAGGGTGCACCGGGTGCTTCTCAAACGGAGTCATGGTTGACGATATTTCGTGCAGGTGGGGAGCAGGGCATCCCGGATGGCAGGATAGCTCTAACCGGCCTAAAATTATTAGGCAAATCTACTGGACTCACCCACGCGGTAGTTACCCGACTTACGGGCAATCCAGGACGGCTGATACTCTCCGCTCAGGTGTACAGCCTCGCTTCGGCCCGGCCATGTGGAAAAGCCCTCGCAATAGGCGTAACGCAATCTGCAATTGTCCACCAGTTGCCACTGCTAGCAACTCACTTGGCATCGCTGCTTGGCGTGGACGGGAATCCCATCATTACTCAACGAGTTATAGCTACGTTGGGTGAATTCAAGACCCTGGGATCTTTGCCGTTCCGCTTCGACGCACGTGCGTACCGGTCCCTGCTTCCCCAACTTATTCCCGTGGCTATGCATGAACCGTTGGCCGGTGTACTACTATTAGCCGATGCTGGTTCTTCGCGACACATTCCGGCGCTGCGCCCGGTTGCTACCGCATTACGTCGCATGGAACCTGGAAACCTACTCGTAATCGATTTATTGAGCCGTTTTACCTGGGGATGGGCGCAGCGGGAAGTGGCTCCGGTTACCAGGATACTTGGCAGGAACGCAGACTGCGCCATGATGACTGCGGTTCTAGCACGGGTTTACGCTCACTTTTGCAAGGGGCCACTCCAGCGGGCCGATGCACAGTCGGCTGAGGAGTTGGCTGCAAGACTCGTTCGATTGTCGCCGAAATCACCGGTCGCCCTACGGTTGGCTGCCCTGGTGTGCATGCGCACCGGCGAGCGCTTGAACGATGAGTATTTTGAGAAGAGAGATACCGGATCAAAGATTATCGCGCAAACGCAAAAGAATCTCTTTGACCTCGCCTATACCTATGACCGTGAGGCCGTGAAGCTGGACACACATTACGTAGCCGGATGGCGACTGATGATTGCTGTAGCAGCAGACGATGGCCAAATGAGTTCTGCCACTCACGCAGTATCGATTGCAGAGCAGATGGCTCCGTATGACCCACGGATTTACGCCAGGGCAATTGAACTTTATGGCGAACGGCACATGGCGAATAATAATGATCTTATAGCGGCCACTACGCACTATGCAGCGCTGGTATCCTCGGCCTATTTGCAGTTTGGTGCTGTGAGTGCGCTTCGGCAATGCAGGCTTGTGAGTGAGTCGGGTGGATTGTTGCGCAGTCTTCTTGAGTCAAATCGGAACTGGCGCAAAACCTCCGGCCAAAATGTAGAAGCTACACTTAGGTTGGCACTACTTGAGATGTTATCGTTTCAAACGGACATTGCGCGAAAGCACTTTCATGACGTCCTTCACCAAGACCCGGGTAATAGCGAAGCGCTAGCCGGTTTGGGCACCCTCGCATATCGGTGTCGTAATGTTACGAAGACCGCGAACTACCTGAACGAAGCAATAGAGCGCGATCCTGGGCAGTATCGCGTCTACTCTATGGTGGCATGGGCTGCCATTCATTTGGGCCATACCGCAATCGCTCGAGCACTGCTGACGACTTCATTGCAGAACCTGCCGGGCGATGCGCTCGGCTTGTCCTTAGTACGACGATATGGTGTTCGTGGTACATTAGTAGTAATTCCAGCGTTGAATTTACACCAGATAGTAAAGGGTTGATACCACTCGCGTGAGCCACAGCAGCGTACACCGTGTTTCAATCTACGCCTGTAACGATCGCATTAGTTGGTAACTGTTCAATACGGTCATATCGAGGGGGGCAATCTTAATTGTCTAACCTGTTTTCGTTGTAGCGGCAGAATTTCCTGAAACGCAGAAGATGCCTATTACGGCGTCTAACAATTTGGGAATGGCTGAGCGGTGATCGTCGGTAATTTGCGACTTACCCTTGATATTTGCCGCTGGTTGTGCTATAGTTTGTTGAGCGACGCGGAGAGATGGCTGAGTGGTCGAAAGCGGCTGACTGCTAATCAGTTGTAGCACTACTTGGTGCTACCCCGGGTTCGAATCCCGGTCTCTCCGTTCACCCATTTTGTAGCCCACACGCGAGTATTCTTCCCACCATCTATTACCTTTCTGCTATCGATGCAGACGGAAGGTTACGAAGATTGGTTACTAAACGAACCGTACCACAGGCGGTAGTGTTGTTGCTGAGTTGCAGTTCTGCTGCAATTGCTGCTACGCCTAGCCACTATCTTGGATTACGAAGGCACCTCCATGGGCTCACAGGCATCACCGCTGCAGAACTGCAGAAAAGTCCCAGCAATTACGCAAACAAGGTGGTGGATCTGCGTGGTACTGTAGTTGGTCAAACTGGAATTGCCAACGACCTCATGCTTATTCTTTCTGGCCCCGATGGCAGTTCGCTAATCATTAATCACGTAAAATCGTCTGAGGCAAGTATCTTAACGCAGGCAGGTAATTCGCCGGTTAGGGTTCTTGCGCATGTCATAGTTTCCAGCGGCAGTAACCAGCCAGAACTCGACGACATCGCTCTGGCGATTGATTCGGACGTTACCAGGCTAGAGCAGAGCAGCTTGCAACAGCACGCACAGCGAGAGCGCGAGGCGATGCTGCGACAGCAAGAACTTCAACAGAGGCAGCAGCCTTCGAGGGGCTCGGTGCACAGGTTTGCCTTGGGTATTAGCGGGGGGGCGCTGCAGCAGATGCAGTTCTATAGTGTGGCACTGGATGGTCGCACCCGCCCGTTATTCGCACCTTACTTTCAGTTTATAGCTAGCCGTAATTCGCGATTAGATAGCCAGACAGTAGGCAAAATTACATACTACCTACTGAAATACTCCGAACTTTACGAGGTCGATCCCCGGCTAGTGGTGGCAATGATCATAGCCGAGTCAGAT
>JAJZFK010000338.1 GCA_021805405.1 bacterium | reverse complement strand
CGCTTCTCTCTGGGAGGCGAAGAGGGCGCATCTGTCCACAAACGGGCAATGGGCCGTGGTGAGCGCCAGTCCGTATCATCATCCGGATCAAATGATCTTACCGTCGGGCCACGATCGTTTTCATGAAACAGATTATCGGGTATATCATTCAGAAAGCGTGATACCGGATTGAATGCAATCCCCTGAAAGCTAGAGCGCCGTCGCGCATGCGTAAATAGAAGTTCATCCTTGGCACGCGTGATTCCTACGTAGCAAAGTCGCCGCTCCTCTTCAAGCTCCGTGTCGCTCTCCATAGATCGCGCATGCGGGCAGATTGTCTCCTCCATGCCCGCCATAAAAACAACGGGAAATTCCAGTCCCTTAGCGCTGTGCAGAGTCATTAGTACAAGTGCGTTTGCACCAGTATCCAGTGCGTCTATATCTGAAACCAGAGATACACTTTCCAGAAATTCGGTAATGTCGCCTCCATCCGGGTTCGATTGGAATTCTGTTGCTGCCTTTAGAAGTTCATTAAGGTTCTCGATTCTTCCTTCTGCTTCAATCGTTTTTTCGGCAGCAAGGGCAGCCATGTAGCCGCTCTCGATTAGGAGATGCGAAAGAATTTCAGGGAGAGTGAGAAGGTTCTCGCGCTCCTTGATCTCAGTAAAAATCCTGGTGAACTTTTGGACACTGGACCGCGCGCGCGTTGATATGCCGCTAACAAGCTCCACATTGAGAAGTCCGTTCCACAGCGAGCGATTTGTAAGGAGTGCATCCTCCTCCAGACGCTTTATGGTTGTATCACCAATACCACGAACCGGGTTGTTAAGAATTCGACGAATACTTACCGCATCCTGAGGGTTGTTATAAACCCTAAGGTAAGCAATGGCGTCTTTCACTTCTTTACGGTCGTAAAAACGTGTTCCACCAATAATTCGGTACGGGATATTCCATTGGCGAAGCATGTCTTCAAGCACGCGGCTCTGTGCGTTTGTGCGATACAAAACGGCAAAATCACTCCACTTGCGATGACCGGCTTTTAGCCGGTCAAGCACCTGTCTCACGATCCATTCCGCTTCCTGATGCTCGTTCTCTGCTTCGTACCGAATAAGCGGTAGACCGAAGGGGTTCTCGGTCCAGAGCTTCTTGTCGCGGCGATTGGGATTATGGCGTACTACTGAATGGGCGGCCTCCAGAATACCTCCGGTTGAGCGGTAGTTCTGCTCAAGTTTCAGTACTTTTGCATCCTGGTAATCGTCTTCAAAACGTAGTATTAACTCAACTGCTGCACCTCGCCAGCTGTACACCGACTGATCATCGTCGCCTACGACACACAGGTTGCGGCTCACGCGCGCAAGCATATCAATAAGCCTGTACTGCACCAGGTTTACATCCTGGTATTCATCCACATGCAAGTAGGCATATCGGCCTTGTAGTACAGACAGAACCGAAGGTTCACGCTGAAGCATATAGACAGTTTCCACCAATAGGTCGTCAAAATCCAGGGCGTTATTGGCCTTCAGCGTAGCCGCATAGTGGGCGTAGACCTTGCCGGCAACATCTTCCATAAACCCGGTAAAGTGATGCCTCCACTCCTCTGGCCGTATAAGCTTTTCCTTAGCGCGACTGATCTGGTAGAGCATTCCCCGGGGAGTGAACTGTTTTTCATCGAGGTTGAGATGCGTTAGCGCACGCTTTACCACAGCGATCTGGTCGGTGTCGTCATACACAACGAATTCACGTTCAAGCCCGGCTTCCGCGTGAAACTCGCGCAGTATGCGCGCACATAACGAATGAAAAGTGCCCATGCGTACACGGCGCCCCACGTCCTCACCCACCAGTCCGGAGACACGATCCCGCATCTCCGTTGCCGCCTTGTTGGTAAACGTCACTGCAAGAATATTGTAGGGCGCAACGTAAAGATCTTTAATAAGGTGTGCAATGCGGTAAGTGATGACCCGAGTTTTGCCGCTGCCGGCGCCGGCAAATATCAGCAATGGACCCTGCGTGTAAAGCACAGCCTCACGCTGCACCGGATTAAGGTTTTGCAGTAGTACGCTCGCTTCACGGCTGTCGTCCAAATAAGTTGCTCACTTTAACCATAACTATTAACAGGCTCGATAATCAACACTATTGTACCGCGTAATAGACCAAATGACCTGCTCTTCAATGCCGGCTCGTACTTCCAACGCTCACTTAAATCCCTTCAAGTCCGGCCTGTGATCCCCTAATGCCGGGCAGTTTGTGCGCACGAAGCGGCAAGTGCAAGCCCTATTAAACAGGCAGACCACAAAAGAGGGACTCGCTGAATGCAGCGGATACCTGGTTCAAATGGTAATCCGTTAACACGGGATCATTTGAGGCTAAAACCCTGGGGCCAAACAACTGTAATCATGCGAGAACTGCATTAGACATGATGCCTATGGGTGAGGACTAAGGCAGAGTTGTGTTCGAACATCGGGTGCATCGGTTCGCGTGGATAACCAGCTTGTTGATCCATGACTTAAAGGAGCTTCCGAAATAGGGCTGTTATTGTTGTCTAGTGCGCCAAAGCGGGTAGACTCTACTCATGACACAACCTGTACACAAGATCAACGAATTTGACATTATTCACATTACTGGCCTGGAATTCTACGGGTACCACGGCGTGCCAGATGCTGAACAGGAGATTGGTCATCGTTACAAGGCTGACATTGCGCTACATATTCAGGCTCGGCGCGCTGTAGTTACCGATCGCTTAGCAGATACTGTAGACTATGGTGCAGTAGCCGCGCTCATTTCCAGGCTAGGAGCAAGTGATAAGTGCCGTCTAGTGGAGACCCTTGCGGAACGAATGGCAGCAGCCATATTTGCACACCACAACCGTGTTTGTGCAATTCGGCTCGTTCTCACCAAGCTGCTGCCACCCATGGGAGTTATAGCGGAGAGCGTTGGGGTAGAAATATATCGCACACGGGAAGACTTAACCGACGGTGTGCCCACTGTGCAAGTCCATGCAATCTAAATTCTGTTCACGCACGTATAATCTGTGTATGCTCGATAAAACTTGACGGTATAATCAGAGCATAGATGCTGTTTAAAATATCCTATTCGCATCGTTTTATATTGCTGCGTCAACATCCCCGGCGATAATCCATCGCCTGCCAGCAAACCAGGAACCAATTATGGCAATCGCTTTGCAACAACCACTGCCCACTTACATGAATGACCTGTCGCCAGAAGATACCGACAGTAAGATAGCCCAATACAGACATGAACTTGGCGAACGAGTAGTGATTTTAGGGCACCACTACCAGCGTGACGAGATTATTAAATGGGCTGACCACCGGGGTGATTCACTCAAGCTGTCTCAACTGGCGGCAGCCAACACCCACGCCGAGTACATCATATTTTGTGGCGTGCATTTTATGGCAGAAACGGCTGATATACTGACTTCCAAGCAACAGTCTGTTATCCTACCCAACCTTGCAGCGGGTTGCTCTATGGCCGAC
>JAJZFK010000461.1 GCA_021805405.1 bacterium | reverse complement strand
TGTAGAGCTAGCAGAGATGGCCAGGGCATTTAATACAATGAGTGTTTCATTGCAAAAGAGTAAGGAAGAGCTTCAAGAAACCGAGGGCCAGCTCGTTCAATCTGCCAAACTTGCTTCACTAGGAACTTTGTCCGCAGGTGTTGCACACGAGCTTAACCAGCCATTGGCAATTATACGCGGCGTTGCTCAGCAGGCGGTTCAAGACACCTCAATTGAGGGTGATCTTCGTGAAGACCTTAACTTGATAATTGGCCAAACCGGGCGCATGGTGAAAATCGTTCGGCATCTTCGAACGTTCAGCCGTGCAGGTACCGAAGAGCACTCAATGGTTAGTGTCAACAGTACCATAGAAGATTGTTTTATTCTTGTCGGCGCACAGCTTAAGGCGCATAACATAAGTGTGCAACTGAAATTATCGGAGCAAAATCCTGCTGTGTCGGGTGATGCAAATGAACTGGAACAGGTGCTGCTTAACCTGATTACGAACGCCCGGGATGCCCTAGAGGATGTTGATAATGCGACTATCACAATTACCAGCGAAGCAAGCGGGGGAAGGGTGCGTGTAGTCTTTGAGGACAACGGTCCAGGAATTCCACAGGAAGCCGCCGCTAAAATATTCGATCCATTTTTTACTACAAAGGCGCCGGGCAAAGGTACGGGCCTAGGGCTTTCTATCAGCCACAGCATTATCAAGAAGCATGGAGCTGAAATATCTGTTAGGAATAACAACGGTGCCCAATTCACTCTTGATTTTCCAGCGTGGAGTGATCCAGAGTTAACTAATAGTATTGCTGCTTAAACTATATTGATTCACGAAAATCAACCGAATATAATTTGCTTAATATCCGACGCCGACCCTGTTGTCGCCGGGTGCGGATATAACGTAGTGCAAAGTTCGCGCAACAAATCGAGGGGCGACAAACGAATGGCTAGAATTTTATTGGCAGACGACGAAGAAGGCCTAAGGCTATTGCTCGGAAGGCAGCTTCGAAGAGGCGGGCACGAAGTCGTACTTGTTTGTGATGGAATGGAGGCTACAGATCTGCTGGCAGATCAGGAATTTGACCTGATTGTTTCAGACATGAAGATGCCACGGTTAGACGGAATGGGCCTACTTGAGAGAGCCAAAACACTCGCTCCTCAAACCGACTTTATTATCCTAACAGGCCATGGCAACCTGGAAAATGCTGTAGAAGCATTTAAAACGGGTAACGTCTTCGATTACCTGCTGAAACCACTCGATGATATCACAGAACTGAACGCAGTAGTGGATCGCGCAATTGAGCGCCGCCATTTGCGAACCGAAAACGACCGTCTGGTTGGTGAATTGCAGCACAGAATAACCGAATTGGAGCATGCCAGAGCGAGGTTGGCCCATCTGGCTGAGCGTGACGGGTTAACTGGACTGCTTAATTACCGCACCATTCACCACAAGCTCACTGAAGCGCTCTCATTGCGCGATCGCGTTGCCATTTGCCTCATGGATATGGACAGCTTCAAGTTGCTCAATGATACCTACGGTCACCCTGTAGGCGACGAGATACTGAAGCATGTTGCGTCCTTGCTTCATCAGGTGTGCGCAAATTCTGTGCTTGTAGGCCGATGCGGCGGCGACGAATTTCTGATGGTGTATCCTGATGGCACTGGCGAAGATGCCTGCCGGATTGCCGATCAAATTCGAACAGCACTCCACGATCACCCTTTCGTTAACCCTGAGGGGACTGCGCTTCCAATAAAGCTCTGCTTTGGCGTAGCGGATTCTATAACAACAGGGCGTTCGTCGGTTTCGCTTCTGGCTGCAGCCGATGGTGCGTTGTACGAGAGCAAGCATCACGGTGGAGACCGCGTTACACTGCACATGGTGGAATACGATAACGAGGCACAGCCTTCGCATAACGCCTACACTGTTCTTGATGGCCTTGTAACTGCCGTCGATCACAAGGACAAATATACGCGTGCGCATTCTGAGCATATGACAGAGTTTGCTTTGCAACTTGCGAGAACGATGGGTATGTCAGATGGCACATTGGAGATCGTTAGAATTGCTGGCCTGCTTCATGACGTTGGCAAGATTGGCGTACCAGATTCTGTTTTGAGAAAACCTGGCAAGCTTACCAACGAAGAATATGAAGTGATGAAAACCCATGTTACTTTATCTGCTGCAATTATTCATGGGCTGCCTCACCTTTCGGATATCCTTGATGCCGTGGCACACCACCACGAACGTTGGGATGGCAAGGGCTACCCGTTTGGAAAGCAGGGCGACCAGATTCCATTACTGGGCCGAATAATGGCCGTTGCAGATGCGTTTTCTGCGATGACGCTCGATAGGCCGTACCGCGCTGGCCTTCCGGTTGATGTTGCGCTGGAGGAGATACTAAAAGGCGCTGGTAGTCAGTTTGATCCTCAGCTTGCAAAATTGTTTGTAGAGGCTATACGCGAACAGAATGATGAACAGCAGGCAGGCACCAGGAAGGCTGCCTGACCAGGAGGTTTTGGATGCACACGCCAATTTGGAAGGCTTTATCAGTGGCTATGCTACTGACCACGGGAGTGGCTGGCTCGGCTGCCGGCAATCCCGCTACCCGCGATACTTCTGCCGACAACGAGATGTTGTTCGCAGGTGGCCAGGTAGTCACGACGGCTTCGCGCACGGGTGAAAAAGTTGACGACGCACCAGCCTCGGTTACGGTTATTACCGCAGACCAGATTCGCCGAATGGGCGCGACAAATCTTCTCGATATCCTGCGATATGTGCCCGACCTTCAGGTTTCAGAAGTTAACCACAGCGTAGCTAATGTCTCAATACGCGGGTTTAACACAGAATACAACAACTCCCTACTGGTTATGGTTGATAACAGACCTGTTTACAATGACCTATTTGGTGGCGTTTTCTGGAACCTGATACCCGTGACGCTCGACCAGATAAAGCGCATTGAGATAGTACGTGGTCCTGGTTCGGCGCTTTATGGTGCAAATGCTTACCAGGGTGTTATCAATATCATTACCTTTTCGCCTGCCGAGCAGGCAAAACGAGCCTCGGTAATGGTTCGTACAGTTTTGGGTACACATAGAACTGACCAGGTTGACTTACTATTTGCTGGTTCTAACCACCATGGTTCTGCCGTGACTCTAGATGCCAGCTATGATGGTACTCAAGGTTTTGGTAACAGCAGTGGGGCACATGACCGTGTGCAATTTCCACAGTTTAACATCAACGCAGAGACAGTTCCTGCCAGGGGATCGCGGCTGCGATTTACAGCTGGTCATACCGACTCACTACTAGATTTCTACCAAGCACTATACATGAACGGGCTAACGTATCATGAAACCTTTGCTTCTGTTGCTTACGACGAGCAGTCAAAGGTCTCACCTTTATCGTTTCAGCTTAGCTACAACAAAATCCACCAGAATAGCGCGTCCGTTGGTAATAACAATATCAATACCTTCGACGCAGATATCCATCAGGCGAGGAAGATTTCTAGTTGTTCAAGTCTCGTTTATGGCATTGATGAACACTATGTAAAAGAGCTTGCTACGATTACAGGGTCCGGATCTCATTACGAGGGCAGTTTAGGTGTTTATCTTCAGGATGAAACCCACTTTTCACGGGGATACACGCTATTTGCCGGCGTAAGGTATGACAACAACTCGGTATACGGAGCCGACGTTACACCTCGTGTAAGTTTAATTAAACACCTGAAACATCGGCAAACGGTGCGGTTTAGCTATAGTTCTGCTTTTCAGGCACCCACATTTGTTAACTCTTACCTTACGGCCCAGCTACCACTTGCACCTGGTTTATCGATACCAACTACCGGAAGCGGAAATTTAAAGCCTCAAACAACGACTAGTACAGAATTTGCCTGGCGTCAACAGACAAATGATGGGTATTCTGGTGCAACATTATTCTACAGTGAAATGAGTAACTACATTACAACGATACCTGTAGGAATGCTGCCTTCGCCTCCCTATCCTGCAGGAACGCCTTCTGGCTACAATTTTGCCAACCTGGGTACCACATCTGTGTTTGGGCTGGAACTTGAGGGTGCAACCCGTCTGAAAAAAAACATCCAGCTTACGTATAATTACACGTACCTAATGCCTTCTGAAAGTAACGCGTTTCAACTAGGTACTATTACCCCAATGCACATGGTGAATTTGGGGATGGACGACGAGCTTTCATCGCGCTTAAACCTCTTTGTTGGTGCCCATTTTGTTGGGGCGCAAGGTATACAGGATGGTAGCGGTCGCCGAGTACCGGCCTATTTAAGAACTGATATTCGTCTTGGCTATAGGCTGACGACAGGCAGCCACCCCTGGACGTTATCTGCTATCGTGCTAAACCTGTTTGGCGGCAACCATGTAGAATATCCAAACGATATCGCAACGGGCTTGCCGAACCAGACAGTGCGCCAACCTACGACGTTTTATTTGAGTCTTACCGGCAGTTACTAACATCTATTGGAGATTAACCATGCATAAACTTCGGTGATAAACAATATTGTTCATCCCCATATTACCTGATTGGGAATGTGTTAACGACCTTGTCATAAACCGAAACCAATAATGCAACACCTGCTCGTAGAACTATGAAAATATCGGTAAACTAATAATGCAGACAATTCGCGGCTTACTTGCTAGTTGAGCCGTGGATTGGTTTGTGTACCTGTTGTTAAAGCTACTGCCAGAGATACTGTTACCAATGTAACGTGGAGCAGTGTGGGAATTATGAAGCTTAGTGTTAGGGAAGATGAGGTTAGACAAGTGGTAGTAAGCAATAAATCAGGCATTATGCTGCAAATATGTTGCTTTAAACTGCCAGGTAATGAGTGTGCTGAGCACAAGCAAGTGCGACTTGGTCTTCAAGTGCGCCAAAACGTTGAGCAAGATGTGCCGGGTAACTCAGAAATCGCTAAGTTCTTAATGTTTATCGAGCTAGTACCAGGTAAAGGTGAGCACCTGCTAGATTTTAGAGGACCAGCAGTTCATGGACCAGCTGGTGATAGGTTTATCTACCTTAGCTGGGGCGAACGCGGATGCGAGACGTGGGCGATGTTCGCTCGCGCCAAGCTTAAGGTTACTGGCCCGCTCAACCTTCTAGCTCCCCAGGCACTTAGTTTGCAATTACCCGTAATAGCCGAGGTAGAAATGACGAACGCAAGAGGCGGTCCGGTGTGCGGCAGCTTCAAGTCTGACGTCGTACGTTGGAGTGTGTAACCAGGTTTCTAAAGACGACAACAGCGCGATGTTATTGGCATCAACTGATGTGATACCTTCGTATGAATGCGTAAATTTTGCTCGCAGGCTAGATCGATATGATGGTGGCATACTCTGCGTTGCGCGCTCCGCAGGTGTCGCAAATCTCAACGTATCGGTCCGGGTCATCGTTATCTGCATCTCCCTGCCGATGCACCAGGCCTCCGCAATTGCAGCGAAGCGGAAAAATCGTCTCCAATCGATCACAGTGGGGGCAGTGATCATCGCCAATATTGTGATGAGCGAGCGGAGTGCCAGCAAGTATGTTCCGTGTGGAATCCTCGGTCATAATTAGTTCTCCCAGGAAAACAAAAGCGCGCAGGACTGGATTCGACGACGGTGATTTAAGTCTAAATAATGTATGTAGCGTAGCACCTGCGTTAACTATTATTCTACCACCAAAATCTCGTTCCTCCTTATCATGAAGAGATGCGACGGCGTGAATTTTACTTGAGTGAATTGCACGTGGCCGCGGTGCATGGATATCGGCAATAAACTCGCGACCACGGTTGTACAACTGCACCTAGGCTGAAAGTAGCGAGATGCTACTTTCAGAGGCTTCCCCTAGCCTGATTAGTGTCTACCTTCGGCTGTTTTGGTACAGTGCCTGCAAAGCTTGCGGTGCGCGGTTACCAGCCATTTCCAGGGCGGTCTTTTGGTCGGCAGGAGACAGACTGTTGAAATTGCCCTGGCATTTTTGGGCTAGTGCCGCCAACGACTGCGCGGGTAATTTAGCTACAGGGACTGCCACAGCTTTGCTTCCGCTAGGCTGGCTACACCCTCCTGCAGCGAGCATCCCCAAAAGAGCAGTCGCTTTAACGATGGCAGGCAATATGTTCTTCATGGTACTTGAATTCCTCGTGATGGTGAAATGTAACTACCGATGCTCCAGGCTAGTAAGCGCCATACAGAGCATCGGTAGTTTAGGATCCTTTAGTACGGGCAGAACGTCAATTCAAATCCCGTTCCGCCCAGCTTGTCTGGGGAAACACATTGTTCGGCGTCCCAGAAATCTCCTACTGAAACGGCACCACCGCGTCCGGCGTTTTCAGGGCTGCAGGCAACAAACTTCGCGTGACCATCGGCTGCTACAAAGTTTGCGTGGCCCACTGCAGTCTGGTTAGCATTGAGCGTGAAATTGCCGTGCCTGTCGATCGCAACAGGCGATTGCCAGTAGAAATTTCCGCCGGTACCCGCAATTGACTGGTTTTCTGCCGGGTTGGTGAGTTGTGCCGCACCGGTTCTCCAGAATGTGCCGTCGCGAGTAATAGGTTCGGGGAACGCCCCATTTGGCAGGCTGCCGCCGCTCAACATCGTACCGGGCGTCTCGTAGATGAGGACGGTGCTTGCTGGCGCTGTAAGTCCTGCCATAGTAAGCGTACCGGTATTACTTACGCCAGTGGGCGTTGTCTGCCACAGCCAGAATGGGTTAGTAGCATCTATGAGTGCGTTTGCTGCATATGAATTCTGGTAGAAACCTGGCTGCGATGTGCTGTGAAGGTCATCTGGGCACTTGAATACCCCTGTGTCCTTCACGTACGGGTATAGCCGACCAGCCCAACCGTCGCCGCCTGAACCTGCGCCGCCGGAAGCGAAGATGTATGTTTCGTCGTAGTCCTGTACATACATCATGTAGGAGAGCCCTAGCTGCTTACAATTGGAGAGGCATGTGATCTGGCGGGCTTTTTCACGTGCCTGTGCGAAGACCGGGAACAGAATTGCAGCTAAAATTGCAATGATAGCAATAACGACCAAAAGCTCTATAAGCGTAAATGCTCTGGAGTTTGAACGCATCCTCATGGATTTCCTTTCAAAATGCCAGTTGCCTGGCGGTTACGGATTTGTATGAAAATAATCAGCACTAAAGGGTCATCGGATTTTCGAAGCGTAGGGTTGGTAACCTCCTTTGTTTTTTGCAGAATGTAATCGCCAGTTGAACAACAACTAGCCTGTTGGCGGGCTACAGGTTGCTCCTTCTATAAGCTCAATTGGCACCATCCTAGATGGAACCAATACTCCCGGAGTATCTATTTTCTGGAGGAGCAGGCTTACGGCTTCACGGCCCACAATATGCATGCCGTTACAGAAGGTAGTAACTGGCACGCATAATCGGAAGTCCATGTGGTGGTGAAACATGGCGAGTGACAGGTCTTGCGGAATACGCAATTGCAGCTGGTGCGCGGCATGAAGAACTGCCAACGCTTCTGCCAGCTCGTAGGCAACGATAGCCGTTGGGCGATATGGAGTATTTTCCAGATATGTTCGCATCACCTGTACGCGCTTATCATTAAGTGCTTCAATGTGAGTAGGGGGATCTGCGGGAAGCAGTAGCTCCCGCTGTTGCAAACCCGCCTGGAACATGGCTTCCCGATAGCCATCGCGCCGGTCTATCTGGCTGTAGTGTAGAGGGCAGTTGACGTAGGAGCCCAGATATAGAATACGTGTATGACCAAGACCGATGAGGTAATTGGCGGCCATTCGGCCACCATTAAAGTCGTCTGGGTAAACGGCATCCCAGGGGCGGTTTACGTTCAAGAAGGTCACAGGTGTGTTAAGGCGGTTCACCTCCTCTATAAAGCTATCGGGTATATCCACAATCCGGTTGATTATGAGACCGTCCACCGTGTGTTCACGAAGAATTTTGGGCAGATATGACCTGTCGTCCAGCACGGCATCAGGCACCTCCGCAAGCGTAAGGTACATGTTGTTTTCGCTGAGTGCTTCGGTAAGGCCTAGAAGTAGCCGCTCTGGTAGGTAGGCAGCAGATAACGACTGTATGAGTGCTGCAGTTCCAGTCTTGCCGGTATGCAGGGCACGAGCAGATGCGTTGGGCCGGTAACCCAGCAACCGCGCTGCCTCCAGTACTTTTTGCTGGGTTTCCCGCCGTATGCGCTGTTCGTCCGCATGACCGTTAAGCACGTGGGTAACGGTCGCACGCGACAGGCCGGTATGCACAGCGATAGATGCAGCTGTTACGCGTGGTTTCCCACGATATGTGCCTTCTGTCATGCGTTGGAATGTTCTCCCCGATCGATCATCTGCGGACCTGTTTGCCGGCAATGCAGACCAACTACCACTTACTATGCCGTAGCTATCACGTGATAGTAGTTTACGACAGAATTTCAAAGTTGTCAATAGACGTGCCGGATTTTGTAAATCTTGGTGCAATTAAAGTGGAAATCGGTCGGTATCATTGGCAATTAACTGGCGATGTAAAGCGGGTATGGTGCGATTTATTGTAGCTTTATTGCCCTGGTTTGCGAGGTTCAAATCGTGATTTTTCATCCCTTATAATCCCTATTGTTTACAGCATCATCATCAGAAAGTGTTCGTGGTAATGGTAGTTACCAACGCAGGAAAAAAGCCGAACCTCATTGAATAACTAACACATGACTCACCCATCACGCGTTCTGTTCGCAGGGCTTGTGGCTGTCCTGCTCGCTCCTTCAACCTGCCTCGCTCAGCGGCCCGTTGGTACGCTGGCCAACGGTCTGCAGGTCTATTGCATCCGGCGTCAGGACACGTCCCTTTGTACAATAGACCTTTGGGTGAGGGCGGGTTCCCTTTACGAACGTGCAGGCGAATATGGATGTGCGCACTTTCTGGAGCACACGTTGTTTGATGGCTCCGGAAAGTATCCGGACGGCAAAGCGGATATGGCGGTAGAGACATTGGGTGGTATTATGGATGCTGCCACCGGGCCCGATTACGCTCATTTTTATACTACTGTACCGGCACAAAACAGATCTGCAGCGATTACAGTGATGGCCAACATGCTGCGCCAGGCGCTGCTCCCTAAGGTTGGGGTGGAGCGTGAGCGCAAGGTAATACTGGACGAACTAGCGCTGCGTGCTGGCAACGCTAGTGAACGTGCTATCGATGCGGTATATGCCGCAGCTTTTCCTGCGGCGCCTTATGGCCGCTCGCCCGGTGGCACACCGCGGGCGATCACTGCTTTAACACAAACCGAGATAGCTGCATTTTACCGCAGGCGTTATCAGCCGGACAAAACAGCGCTGGTAGTGGCCGGGGATATTACACCTGGAGAGGCGCTGTCGATGGCCAACTCTGCGTTTGGTACGTGGAGAAACCGTGTGACCGATCTGAAGCCTACAGCTTTCCCGCAATCTGTTACCTCGCCGACCCTGGATGGATTTACAAACCTTGTATCGGTTTCGCAGCTTGCGGCTGGTCGTGTGGCCGTGGCATTCCGGGCACCCCGTGCCAGTCATGCGCAACGCTCTGCAGCCATGCAGCTTATGCGGGAGATCCTAAACCACGATTCGCAATTTGGCCTTGCCGCGAATCCGCAGCTCGCCTCCCACCACGCCTTGGCTGTCTACGTTCCCAGGCTGTTACCTTCGCTCTTCATTGTCCTTGCAAACCTTAAACCGGGTGACACGACCTCCACTGCAGAGGCTCTCACTGCTGACATCCAACAATCCGTGGCTAATCTGGCCGTTGCCTGCACGGTACCATCGGTGGCCGCCTACGCAGCCGAGGAGTTACTGAGTGGTACGGACTTCGATACGGAAACCCTGGAAGGCGAGGCATACGAGGTGGGATATGCCGGGATAACGAATGGTGAAGGGCCACAAACACTCCGTGAGAGACTTCATCAGCTACCACTTACCGTTTTACAGCAAGTTGTACGTGGCTATCTTGGAGTTGAGCAGTACCTTGTAGTAGTACAATTACCTTGTGGAACAGCACTAAAATGAGAAGCTGGCCGCTTTACATGAGCTTATTACTTACTCTCTGTATTTCCGTAATGGCCGTGCCCGGGCCACCGCAAGATGCTGTGCTTTCAAACGGCATTCGAGTTATCATACAGCCCCGCACTGGTACTGGCCGTGTGGATGTTAGCGTATTTATCCGTACTGTGCCTGCGCAGAATCCCACAGAAGGCGCTGTTGCTACCGTTGTCGCTCATGCGCTTTTTTACGGCGGGCGTGACTGGGTACCAGGCTACACTGCCCTGGTCGTCGACCAGGTAGGCGGATCGCTTGAGACACTGCACACAGCAGATTATACTGCGCTTACTGTTACCACCGTACCCGCAAGACTGGGCGATGCGGTCAACCTACTCGCCGAGGCAGTGCGCCATGCCGATTTTAGCGACTATGCCCTACAGCACTCTGTTAGAGACATCATTCGCGGTCGCAAGGCAGGGGTTAACAAGCCCTTTGACGCCGCCCTTGACTTGCTAGAACACCAGTTCGGGCCGTTTCCACCACCCACTCTTCAGCGCCTGCGAAACGTAACTACGCCGCAAGCGGAAAACTATTACCAGTCGGCATATCTGCCTGACCGGTGCACTATTTCGTTTGCGGGAGCCATTCGCCCGGCCGATGCGTTGATTGACGTAAAGGCCTACCTGGATGACTGGGCACCAAATGGTAACAGTCCTCTTCCCATGGTGAGCGCGCCACCGGGCAGGGCGCTTCCCATTGAGCCTCTGCACATGCAGGTCACTGGGCTTGCAGGCTTCGCAATGGTAGCATTTGAGGCGCCATCAGTTACGAGTCCCGACTACCCAGCTTTCACAGTAATGGAGACGTTGCTGGGAGTGGGGCACGCCTCGCGCATGTTTCAGGACCTGCGTGATAGAGAGGCGCTGGGGTATGACGTGGGTGTAGTTTGGCCCACCGACTTAGGTATGCCAGCTGTAGCTACCCTGCAATGGAATGGCAGCGAACCACCAGCCAGCAGGCTGAGCGATCTGGACACCGAGGTAGCCGACCTGCTCTCGCACCCGCCATCCGCTGCGGAGCTGGCGCGGGCACGGGCTGTTGCCGCCACTAACTTCATGATGCAGCACCAGCGTATTCATAATCTCGCGTTCTACGCAGGCTGGTTGCAATGCATGGGGCTGGGCACGAAGTTTGACACCAGGTTTCCATCATTGCTCGCATCAGTAACAGCGGACGATGTCCTTCGCGTTGCCCAGCGTTATCTTCCCCATCGCCTGGGACTTCTGGCACTACCTCAGCCTGCCACGGCAGCGTCACCGGCTCACTAGCAAACAGCCTTCAAGCTGGTGAATTACCGCTTATTTCCTTGCGTTTCATATTGTCGTGAATACCTACCTCGTAAATTACATCTTGTCGCTTCATTACCGATGGCATAACTTTACCCATTCGGGCCCGGCGTCCGTCACAAGAGTATGCGGTACGGCACCAACGCGTCCTACCAGCCGCTGTTGATATCATTATCACGCGGACCCTCGAACCAACATGAAGTTGAGCGTAGGGGCTCTATAACCTTCCGCCGGTAAATCCCCCTGTGTTTTTTCAATCTCTGCATCACGGTTAACGGCAGGGAGTTACTCACTTTTAGGACCATTAGCGCAGAACGAGCAGCGACAGGTTCAGCTTCCTAACCTGTGCAAGCTTGCAGATGCTCCTCTGCTTGTGATCTCACTTTGGCAAATAGTACCACTACAACAGCCAACCGTGGGTACTTACCCGCTATTCAAACTCCAACAGAGAGAGTATAAGTTTCTTAAAGTATTACGTTGGCTATTGTTGACAGATGAATCCAGTTTCAGGTACTATAAAACACGAAATACATAGCGTATATTACCGTTCGGAATAATCATGTTTCAACAGTGGAGGATTGTGCAATGTTTTTACCATGGACCGGGATGCTGGGAGCAACTTTGCTACTTGTTGGCCCCTTGCTGCTCGCTGCATTGATCGTGGTACCGCGAAAGTGGGTTAACGGACAGGTAGAGCTAGTGCCGAGGCTCGCAAAATTAGGGACGGTCTCAATTTTTGTATTGGCACTATTAGGCCCCGTGCTACTTATAGATCAGGGCTATGTGCAGCACACCTTCCTGAACTGGCACGGACTACAATGTGGCGTCTATTACGACTCCTTATCTGCTGTAGTTTTCCTGCTGGTTTCGTTCCTGGGCGTGGTTATTACGCGATACGCATGCACATACCTCGAGGGCGAAGCTGAACGCGGGTACTTCCTTAAATGGCTATGTGTAACCCTCGGATTTGTCCTTATGCTACTGGTGTCCGGAAACATGGTGCAGTTCACGATGACATGGATAGCAACGAGCGTAGGCTTACACCACCTACTTTTGTACAACTCTCATCGCCCGTCGGCTGTTATTGCAGCGCGCAAGAAATATGTAATCAGTCGTCTTGGAGATCTCTGTTTAATTACCAGCGTAATCCTCATCTACCACGTGTTTGGAACTGGGGATTTTCGCACCCTGTTTGCTTTGGCTAAGGCAGTTGGCAATAGTGGCCGCATACCGCCTCTCGTTACCCCTATATGCTTACTGCTTACCGGAGCTGCCATCATGAAATCTGCACAGTTTCCATTCCACTCGTGGCTTCCAGATACCATGGAGACTCCCACGCCAGTTTCGGCCCTGATGCACGCAGGAATCGTGAACTCTGGTGGCTTTCTTATCGTGCGCCTAAGCTCCGTAGTATCGTTATGTCCAACCGCTCTAGACACTCTGGCTGTTGTTGGGGCGTTTACTGCAGTCTTTGCTTCTGTGGTGATGCTTACTCAGGCGAGTGTCAAGCGTATGCTAGCATTCTCAACAGTAGCGCAAATGGGGTTCATGTTGCTAGAATGCGGTTTGGGTGCATACACTGTGGCCGTCCTGCACATCATTGCTCACTCGCTTTACAAAGCGCACGCGTTTCTTACCTCAGGTAACGCGGTCATGTCAGGCTCAAAATCCTCAATCGCTGCTGGTGACCCTGCGGCTGCCCATCCTGGCCGCTTCGCTATGGCGTTGGTGTCCGCCATGCTGGTAACATTCGCGACCGCTAGTTTACCTGGAATATCGAGCCTCGGTTGCCCAGGTGAGCTGGTTTTGGGCGCAACACTGGGCATGTCGGTCACCTACCTGCTATGGAGACTGTGGAGCACTTCCGTTACACCAGTCGTGATAGCGACGGGGCTGCTACTGGCGGCAGCAGTCTGCATATTTTACTTCGGGCTGCATTATGTATGCCACGGTATTCTCGGTTACACTCTCACTCAACAAACGGGCTTTTTAACCACTAATCGGGATGCACTCACTGTTGTTCTGGTACTACTGTTTGGAGCGCTTCTGCTGTTTCAATCCCAGTTACCGCAATGGTCATCCCGTAATTGGTGCCGAACTTTGTACGTCCATGCTAGGAACGGTTTCTATTTCAACACCGTTTTTAATCGCGCCATAAAGTCGCTTTGGCCGGTGCAATGAAACGATACGAGCGTTGGCAATCCACGCTTATTGCGGCCCATACAAGACTAAACAAGGAGCGAAACCAGCTATGACGGAAAAAGCGACGTGCGATACCAATGAGACTGAACAGAGTGGTATGAGCCACGAGGAAGGTATTTTATGGCGAGTTCTACTACCGGCCATTCAGGAAGCCTGCACGCGTATTGCGCCATTGTGGCCGCTCAAGGACTTTGTTGCGGTGAATCCGTTCCTCGGCATGGCCGAAATGAGCTTTATAGACGCCTGTACGCTCATGGGGCAAATGACCCACGGTTCACTTACTATGCCTGCCACGTATTACCAGGACCGACTTCAGACAGGTGACCTGTTAGAGTGTGACCTGGAGAATGCGCTGACAACTGCAAAAAAGACGCTGTCTACCGAATACGCGGTATTGATAGAGCAGTGGACAGTGCCTGACCTTGTTTCGAACCTGCACTCGCAATTGCAGTTTCCAGCTGAAAACGGCGTGGTTCAGGCCGCACTGACCGTTGCGGACATGCTTGACCTCGCGCATGGAACCGAGGCGCTCCACGGGAACTCGGCAGCGGTCTCATTCAACAGCACTAACGGTAATTCCTCAACGCGCAACAGAAGAGTGCGAAATGCCAAAAAGGGAAAATCAAGTGGCTGGCATG
>JAJZFK010000267.1 GCA_021805405.1 bacterium | reverse complement strand
GAGCGCACCGCCTCTAACTCAGCCCAACCACAAAGCAGCGGCGGCGTCTTACCACCACCAAAAGCTGGTCAATCATAAAGTTTACCGGTACAATATTGCCATGACCGCTGAAAACCATTTGCCATCTAACATCGGCGATCTCCCTGACCGATCGTTAGGACGAAAACGAAATGTAACGCTTAAGGATGTTGCAGCATACGCTGGTGTAAGCAAGATGACGGTGTCGATGATTCTAGGTGGCGGACCGCAGAGCGAAAGGTTCTCCCCAGACACGCGACTAAAGGTTCAGAATGCTGCCAGTGCACTAAAGTATCATCCCAGCGCAGTTGCACAGGCGCTGACGCGCCGCAGAATGAACACCGTTGGTATCGTACTGTCACAACAGTTCACGTCACTGATAGACGATCCTTACATTTGTGGGCTGCTGGATGGCGCAATGGCTGTAAATGCAGGCCACGGGCAGAATACCACTGTATTCACTGCACACGTTTGGCATGACTCTGAACAAAGTGTACCGCTGTTCTGCGATGGAAGAACTGACGGTCTTATCTTGATATCCCCGGCGATCGATTCAGACGTAGTACAGTCCCTTCTAGAAGCCGAGGTACCATTTGTGCTAGTTCATAATGAGGATCCAGATCCTCGAGTAGCAAGCGTGAGCATAGATAACAAAACTGCCATGAAGGCTCTAGTTGCACACGTTATAGAACACGGCCATACCCGGCTTGCATTCTTGGGTGGTTTTCCACAGAGCAGAAGCGCTACTGACCGTTATGCAGGCTACTGCGAGGCTCACGCATTATCGCGTATACCGATTAATCCACAGCTCGTCTCCTCACTTGGCTACCACTATGACGTAGGCGTTAGCGAAACCCAAAGGTTGATGGCGATGCCGCGCAAAGCAGCCCCTACCGCACTCATTTGCGGGTGCGATAAGACTGCACTTGGCGCTGCAAAGGTTTTGACGGAACTTGGTATCCGGATACCCGACGATGTCTCAATCACCGGATTCGATGATATACCAGATGCCGCGCTCCTGGTGCCGGGTCTCACTACTGTCCGGCTGCCTATGAAACAGATGGGTGAAACCGCCGCTAACCTTCTCTTAGAACAGATTGAACGGCAGGAATGGACAGGGCGCAGGGAACTACTTCTCACCGAAGTGGTCCTGCGCGCCACTGTTGGGCCTCCTCCTGCAACCTTACCACGCAACGGAAGACGCTAATCGGGAGATAGACCGTCAACCGAGCCAAATGTTGTCACAGGTAACATTCACCCGCGTTAAATAACACCACCAGCCTTATCCCCCGCTGGTGCATGCGGCATAGTGCATAAGTACCATCTGCCTAACTTCCTACACGTAGTCCATCAAAGGCGATAATTTGCAAGAGAGCCACGTTTCTTCGTGAGGCGCACGTTTGAAATATCAACGGCATATATAGGCACCAGCCCTCTTGACATCGTTCATCAAAAGTGATAAAATCCAATTGTTGTACCGGTACAACAACCTGATCAAGACCTAAGTGATGCCTTGTAGCCCAAATCAAACCCTGGTAACCTTGGTTCATGGAGACACGCAAAATCATTGTGGCAACGAGTCATTCTCTGCCCGCGCATCTGGGCCGCCCACGTGCGGTGGTCGCACCTAATACACACCGACTGGAGATGAAGACGTAATGATTGCGATTGGTGCACCCAGAACTCAAAGCCAGGACCGCTCGCTGCACCGGAGTGGATACAGCGAAGTCGACATCAGTGCCGTTCTGTGGAAGTATCAAAATGGTGAAGCTGCTGCTCAATGGCGGCTACTTTCATGCCACTGCGGAGAACCGAACATACACTTCCGTGTCAGACGCTCTGTGCATCCGCTGGAAGAGAGTCATTGATGCATCTACCCACTCTAACCAATTCCAAACTGCTCGCATGTGTAGCCATCTCTTACTGTTCGCTGCCTACGATGGCGCAAGTGCCAGTCACTGGGCGAACCGGTATGGTCGACTTTATACGCTTTGGTTCCCACACGTCAGAGCAGAGTCACGAATTTGCTAATCGTTTTGACGGTAGCAAGATTGTCTCGGGCGCCCAGCAACTCAAGGCGCGCATACTGGTTGCACCGGCTACGACGAATTGGCACGGTGGTGCTGTCTCCTTTACACTTGCAGTCAACCCTCGCGAGCGCAACTACTTCACGGTGAAGCTGTGGGGCGGCGAAGCCACTCATGATCGATTGATACTCTACTGCAATGGCAAACAGGTTGGCTACATGCACCTGGGTGATATAGACATCCTGGACGCAAACACATTGAATATGCAGCCGCCCTGTCCTGGCCGATTCTACTACGAGACAACACCGTTGCCGTTTGCACTTACGTACAACCAACGATCGGTACGCCTGCGAATCCGGGCAACAGGCGAGGTGTGGGATTATGGAACCAATTTTGACCAGTTTCAGAAGCCTATGAATGTTGCCTCCCGTGCAATTTACATGGCGTACACTGGCACCAATGGCTATTTCGCGCCAATTCATCGGCCTGTTGCTACGCTTCCACTGCGCGAAGATGCCATGCAGCAGCCCACCGCTACTGCCATACTTTATCAGGTTGAAGACCGCATTAATCGAGAGATTACCGACGAACTGCGGCAGGGTCGTCCGCTCAACCAGATGCAGCTTCAATTTCTTGCGCGCGCCTATCACGTGCCGTACACCGCCGCCTACCACAATCCTAAAGTCGTTAAAATCATCGTTCGTGGCATCGATAACCTCTACGAAGGCTGGCTCACAAGCCCAGCTCTGTTAGAAAGTGACCCGTCTACGCCAAATCCTGGCTGGTTCACGTTTGGACCTGCAGGCAACGCGGTTTGGCAGGTATATGCGCAAATCAAACCGAAACTTCCTGAACTAATTCACGGGCCAGGAGGAACGCTGATAACGAGACGAGAGGCCTGGGCTGCAATGTTCCGGGCTTCAGTAAACTGGTCTAGGGAGCACAGACGACAGTACACCAATCAGTCGATGATCGTGGATTTAAATACGGCACTTTCTAATCGAGCGCTGCATTCGTTAGCCCCTGCGATGGCGCTTCCAAGAACGCAGGTTCTGGCATATGTCTACCAGTCATTGGGGGTAATACCGTGGTTGGGGAGTGACACGTCACTGGGCCCATCCATGCCTCTCGGCAGTCACTATTTCGAGCTCACCCGCAAACATCTTACCAAAGAACTAGGTTATGTTGGGTATTACGGTGAGGTTCTGGATTGGGTAGCACAACTCTACAATGCTACCAGGGCTTCATTACACAGCCCTGGTAATGCTCATGTACTTAAAGCGTTGGTGCAGATTGCCCTCGCACGCGCTATTTTTAGATACCCAGATTGTGTGACAGCACACAAATCCGTTATGCGACTCGAAGGCGTGATAGGGTGGCGCGACGAGGATCACTTTCCCGGGGATATTACCTACGCAGAACGAGTTACCTGGGACGGAAGCGCACTGTTT